>NZ_JACVJJ010000065.1:0-5974 GCF_015711935.1 Candidatus Solincola tengchongensis | reverse complement strand
GCTTTGGAGAGCGAGATCCTCATTCACGAAAGCGTCGGCGCATCACAAGGTCGTTTCCTCGGCGCTTTCCGATCCGAGGGGTAGCCTTCCTTTCAAGGTGCCGACAATAGACTTTTGATAGTGACGCTGCAGGCTACAACGCCTTCGGAAATCCCCATGGAAGTTTTCGCGGGGAAACGGGTCACGGGTTTTCGGCTATCCTAAGTTCCATGCCGCAGCCACCCGGCGGTCGGCGGCCGGGCCCTTTGATTCATCGCGCGTCAACCTTTCGTTAAACGCGCACGAACCCCTCCGAGGAGGTCGTGCCTTATTGACCTCGCACGAAGCGCCCCACATAGAGATCGGTGGGAAGGGTCCGGTAAAAGACCGCCGGGCCGATGGGAAACCAGGGGTTGACCACTCGCGTGAAGGCAGCCCAAGGCGTCCCGTCGGGTGCGAAGGTGACGTGCATCCCCTCTCCCACGGCGTCGCATAACCTGGCCCAAGGTATGAGGGGCCGAGAGGTGTCGTTGAGCGAGGCGCTCCAGAAGACGGGCTCGGGGTCCAAGGCGTTGAAGCATTCGCACAGGTAACCGCTGTAGGGCCTTCCGTCGGGCGTGTAGGGTAAGTTGATGAAACCGAACCGGCGAGGACTCCCAAGATAAGAAATGGCTATGTGACCCTCTTCGAGGGCCGCGATGTTCACCTGATACTGGACATGCCTGACCCCCGGTGCGGCAATCATCATGCGCCGGGACCAGGTGCGACCTCCGTCCCGGGAGATGCTGAGGTAGGGAAGGCCGTCCCGGTTGTCCTCCCACACGGCGTAGAGGTTCCCTCCTCGGTCCACGGCAACCCTCTGGATACCGTAGAAGGCCAGAGGGCAGAAGGCGCCGGTGACCACCCGATGTTCCCAGGTGTCTCCTTCGTCGCGACTGATGACCACGCGCAACCTGCCCTGCTCCTTCCAGCGGTATGGATAGGGGGACCCGCGCCACCCGGAGCGCCATCCCAGTGTGTAGATCTCGTCGAGGTAGATGGTGCCGTCCGGGCCCACCGCGCCGTAGCCGGGCTCGAAACCGTCGCAGGCGAACTGGGCCGTCGGTGCCCAGGTCTTGCCCCCGTCGAGCGATTTATAAAATTTTGCCAGCGGACCAAGGATCTTGGGATACATGGCCCGGAAATAGATGACGTTGGGGTATCCCTCCGTGGTGCTGTGAACGGCTGGGCCGGTGAGTATCTTCGGCCAATCCCAGGTATCGTGGCCTAGGGATGCATGTTCCCAGGTCTCCCCCTCGTCATCGGTCCAGCTCAGGTAGCTTCCGCTGGTGCGGCGGGTCCAGTGAGGGCGTCGTTCACCGAAGGACCTCACCGTCATCCAGGTGATATAGAACACGCGGTCGGTATCCCGGTCGAGATGCACGAACCCGTGCTCGCCGTTCTCGTGGGTGTCGTCTCCGCTGTCCGGCGGTTTTACGATCTCCCAGGTCCGCCCGTGGTCGCGTGAGCGGGCGACCCCGCGGTGGCGCAGGGCCGCGAAGACGGTTCCCTTACTGGTGACGGCGAGGGTGGGTGTGGTGGTCATGATCCCAGTGGCCATGCCCAGCGCTCGAGGTCCACCCTTGGGCTGGGGATTTAGGAGACGAGCCCCGGCGTGATGGGCCACGGCATCGTGAGGCCCGTCCAGGAGGGCCTCGAACACGCTTCCCGCCGGAGGCACTTGGAATCGTGAAAAATAGGGTATGAATTTTTCGATCATCCCGACCCTCCTTCAAGGATGCACCATTTTCCCAATGACGCCCTGCAACTTGGAGAAGGCGTGCTCCCTGCGTTTCCAGCTCCTGTCCAGTATCAACGGGGGCATCCTCTTACAGAAGGAGGCCCAGATGTTCCCATCCGGGTCGTAGCGCACGTGCACGATCTCGTTCAGGTCGCCGCCGTACCACATCTCCAGGTAGCCCACGTTGAAACCATAACGGTACAGGGGATCGGAAGGGTCGTTCACCGTGGCCGACCAGAAGACGGGCTCCTTTTGAAAGACGTCGCTCGATTCCGCGATATACCCGTGGTAGCGGAAGCCGTCGGGGCTCCCGTAATAGGCGATGGCCACCCGTCCCGGCTCGCGCACGGCCATGGCGTGGTAACGGACGTGTTTGACCTCCGGGGCGGAGACCACCAGCGCCTGGCTCCAGGTGCGACCCCCATCACGGGACCAGGCCAGGCGCAAGAGGTCCCTCTCATCCGGCCATATGGCGTAGAGGTTGCCCTCCGTGTCCAGGGCCAAGGGCTCTGAGAAGACGTAGTTACCGTTAATCACCCCGATCTGGATGATGTTGAAATAGCGCAGGAGGCGAGAGCCCGGCACATCACTGACCTCCCAGGTCAGCCCCTCGTCCCGGCTCACGGCGAGCCCCAGCCTGGGGCCGCGTCGGAAACCGAGGTAGATCGTGCCGTCCCTCCCCACTACCCCGGATCCGAAGATTATCCATTCCTGTCGAGGCAATCCGTGATCGGAGGGGACGAGGCTTATGCCTCCTGCTTTTTCCCAGGAGTTTCCACCGTCAAGGGAGCGCCACACCTGCTGCAGTCGCGGGAAGAGGACGGGCCAGCAGCGTGTGGAGATGGGCGTGGGGGCGGACATGTAAAGGACGTTCGGATAGCCTCGCGTGCGGCTGCTCACCGGCGGACCGGCATAGACCTTGAGCCAGTCGAAGGCCTCAATATCAAGTTTCACATGATGCCAGGTGTCTCCGAGGTCCTCGCTCCAGGTGAGGTTGAACCCCCTCTTCAGGCGCGGGGGCATAAAGCGCAACAGGGAGGAATGGAAAAAGAGGCGGTCAGTGTCCGGGTCCAGGTAGAGGTAGGTCTGAACCCGGCTGTGGCACTCCCCGTTTCCGAAGCGGGGGATTATGAGTTCCCATGTCCGGCCCCTGTCCCGGGAACGGATCAGGCCGTTGCCCTCTCGGGTGAAGACCGGGGCGTAGAAAACGGTGCCGTCGCCGGCGATGGCCAGAGAGGGCTCCGCCGCCCCGTAGCCGGTCATCATGCAATCGGCGACCGGCGGCCTTCCTTTCTCCGGCTGCGCATGAACGGGGCGGCTCCCCTCCGCTCCCGCGGCATAAGGCGATGTTTCACGGCCGCTCACAGCACTACCTCCTCATGTTATCGACGCGGGGATGATCTATATCCGGCACCAAGATCGCGGACAGCCCCGCCGATTGCTCACCTCCCCACCGAGCGGGGTCCAGAATTCATGTAAACATATTGTTTACATCATTGTAAGGAGTTTGTATCATATATATCTGGGGGATACAAGTCCGGGGCTAGAAAGCGGGCTTTTACGGGTCGTGATAAGGATGGGGCTATGCGGCGGAGATTCCTATTGGCGAGGAACATAATCGGCTTCCCCGGTGGCTGCATGAAGATGTTAGGCTTTTTTCTCCATATGTAGGGAATTAGCTGCTGATGGTCCAGTAAACGAACCGAGAGAAAGGGGGTTGGAAGATGAGACTGCCAGGCCTGAGGTTTCCCGTGCCCAGGGTGTTTATCCGGGTCGTCCTCCTTCTTACCGATTTCCTGGAGCGACACCCGGTTATGGTGAGGGTTTTCCTCCGACCGGTGGCCAACGCTCCCGTGATGCGCGACCTCCTGCCCGTGGTGGTGAGAGCCTTCATGGGCGCGTCCGCTTTCGACTGCCACGTAGTGGATAGGGAGAGGGGTTGGGTGGTCTTCGGAGAGGTGAAGGAGACCATCCACCCTGCCCTTTTCACCCGCGTGTTCTTCGAGACGCTGTTGCAGGAACTAGGCGAGAAGGAAGGCAAGGATGCCATAAAGGAGATCGCCCGCGAGTCCTTATTTCAAGAGGTGAAGATGGGCGTGGAAGGGAAACACGTCCCGGGCATCATCAAGCCCATGATCGGCAACCCCGCTACCCTGGAGGCGGTGCGCTCCGACCCTGACCTCCTGCGGCTGGCGGAGAAGGGCATGAACATGGTCATACGCCTCATCGGTGACGAGGGCGGGTGGGGGCGCATCCGGGCCTCCATCGCCAGGGACCCCATCACCGCGACCCTCGAGAACACCCTGGACGTGAGGTATCTGGAGCCCTCGCCGGAACCGGTGTGTGCGGAGTACATAGGCCTGGTGGAGGGAGTCGCCTCTTATATAACCGGCCAGCAATGCCGGGCCCGGGAGGTAGGATGCCAGGGCTCTGGCGCTCCCCGCTGCGTATTCGAAGTGGAACGCATCGGCGCTTGAGGTAGACGGATTCCACATCTCACCAAGTCTGTTGACGAAAGATAAAAGGAGGTTGACCGATGAGCGGATCTCTCTCGAGCATGGCGGCGAGTTTCGGTTACGCAAGGAAGGCGGGCCCTCCAATATCGAAGGGAAGCGCGGGCTCCTTTTCCCGTAAAGCTCGGGCTTACCTTACCTTCATCGATTTCACGCGCAGACATCCTGTGCTCTCCCGGACGGCGCTCCGTCTGGCGAGCGTGTTGCCGCCACGGGATTTCCCCTCCGTTGCTTCCCGGTTGTACATGGGAGGGAGGGCCCTGGATGCCTATGACGTGGACCTGGATCGCGGGATCATAAGCCTTGGAGGCCTGGAGTGGCGCATCCACGGCTCGGAGTACATCGAGATAACCCACCGGGTGTTGGGCCGCCGCATGGGCCGGCGAAGGGCCTGCGAAGTCATCTACGACATGGCCTTCCGGACGGCGATGGAGGCCCTGCAACAGCTGGATTACGAGAGCCTCTTCCCTCCCTTCGCCGCCTCCCTCCTCCGGGAGCCACCGGACCGGGTGAAGCTGGAAGCGGACCCGGTGCTCTCCCGATTCTACAACGAGATGGTCTCCATGCTCCTGCGGCTGGCCGTCAGCGAGTGCGGATGGGGTAACCCGGAGTGCGATTCCCTCCCAGTGCCCTCCCAAGTGATGCTCCGACATTCCGTGGAGGTCTACTGGATATCCCGGTCTGAGGACCCCTACTGGGAGGGCCTGCGCAATGAGCCGGTATGCTACGCCTTCGCTGGTATACTGGCCGGTTTCTTCAGCCATATAGCCGGGGAGAGGCTCGAAGCAAAGGAAACGCAATGCGCTATAACCGGCGAGCCTTACTGCGTCTTCACCCTATCCAAGGAATCGCAGTCGTGATGACACCTGAGGGGGTCAGGCCTTCGTCCCGATGTTCGGCAGATCGTCCGTTTTACTCCATCGTTCTCGGGAGGCCCGATTCCCCTCGGCATCCGGAGCTAAGGCCCGGCGTTCTTTCCGTTTACTGTTTTACACGGTGATTCCCAGGAAACGGTCCGCGAGGTCTTTCACCGTGGAGCGCAGGCCCTCGACCTCCTCGGGGGTGAGCTCGTCGGGGTACTTGCCGCCCACCATGTTGCTCAGCTCCGTGAGGCGAACCGCTGCTTTCACGTAACGCACGATGGTGGGGAGATCGCCCTTCAGGCGCAGCTTGCCCTGCATCATTCCCTTTACCGGGTCGAGCTGGCCGCGGCCGACCTCCATCCAGCGGTCGGCGGAACCCGTGATCACGAAATCGCCTGCCTCGCCCACCTCCGGGGGGACGATGCGGGCCTTGCGGCAATCACCGTGCCACAGATCGAGGAGGATGTAGAGGTCTATGTCCAGGCCGTACTGCGGAGCTTTTTCCACGTGGAGGACCACGCTTCCCTCCCAGTTCTTGGCCAATTCTTTATAGGTTGCGTCCTCCTGGATGGCCTTCTCATAAAGGGCCACCCATTCGGGCGTGAAATATATATAAGGCTTGGGCTCCGATTCCATGCGCTTGGCGACCTCTTCCTGATAAGCCTTTTCCCACTCGTCGCTTCCGTAAACGAGTCCCATGTTTACCCCCTTTCCTCCTATCAGGAGCACCCGCCTTTCTCTCCCGCAGGTGCCCACGCGCCTATCTCACGAGACTCACTGAGAAACGCCCGCCCTTTTCGCTCTCCTCTCGGGAACACCCCTCGCCAACGGGGTCAACA
>NZ_JACVJJ010000064.1:0-10908 GCF_015711935.1 Candidatus Solincola tengchongensis | reverse complement strand
TCGTTCAGCAAGAGAGATCACCCCTTTCTTCCTGTTAACTTAGCTTGTTTTGTCAGGATGATAGGGTGGTCTCTCGACTCTTTTCAACCCGGAAAGCGCCTACTGAAACGATACAGCACCGAGAGAGCACCCCTTTCGTTCTGTCGACTTAGCTTGTTTTGTCAGGATGACAGGGTGGTCTCTCGACCTTTTTCAGACCCTAAAGCGCCTACTGAAACGATACAGCACTGAGGCCGCTCCCTTCATCGTGTCTGTTCGCGCGCTCCGCCGGGGTGAAAGGCGGCCTATCGATCCATTTCTAACCCGAAAGCCCCTGCCGGGAGGATACGGCACCGAGACCGGGATCTCTCCCTGTCGTTTCGTTTTCTTTTCCAAGAGGACAGGGTGGGAGTCGACGTTTCCAGACTGATGACATATCGTGAGATGCAACGCAACGACAGGTGGCCTCCGACCCCTTCGTGTTCCCGGGTGCTTGCTCGGATGAAAGGGCATCGGGTTGCCGGTGAGCCGTTGAGAAGCGGTGCCCGGTGCTCGACGCCGAAGTACGTTAGGGCTTCTCCGTACCCGCTCATGTTCGAAGGATAATAACCGGCGCCCGAGTGAACGGGGCGCGGCAGGGCGCCCTGCGTCACGCATATGTGCCTGAGAGCCTTACCCCCGAGGTTGTTTCCCTGAGACGGCCAGCCGTCCTGTCGGCCCAACCGGCTTCCCGAAATCTACCTGCAGCCGTATGGGGAAGCCCATGACCACAAAGCGCGAAGGCCCGTAGGCTTACGGCTCCCATTCTCGGTGGGGGTACAATTATGTTAGGCCTGGGCGCTGCGCGCCGAGGCCTAAAAGGCTTGCCTTGAAACGCACTCCACGAGGGTAGCGAAAGGAGCAGGGGGAGACGGCACGGAAGCGGGTCGGCGAGGGAGGGGTTGAATCGCGGGCCCGTCGGTCGGGAGAGGGTGGAGGGAGGGCAGGGGATGCCCTGTCCGTCAGGGGCCAGAGGATGCCTTATCGATTGAGCGAAGGGATGTCCTATGCGGGATATGGGAAAAGGGGAAGAGCTCCTGGAATTCATCAGGGGTGAGGTGGAGGCCTCCCTGGACGGGGAGCTTCCGGAGGCCGTTCCCGGAAGGGGACGCCTGGTGATACGGGCCACCGAGGAGGCCCACCCCTTCCTGGTCGCTTACCTGTTCCGCCTTTTCCCCGGGACCCTCCTGGTAGCCGTTCCGGGCACCCGGGAGGTAGAGGAGATGGTCGAGGGCTTGCGCCTCATGCTCTTCCCCGGCGAGGTGATGGAGTTGCCTTTCCGGGAGCTGGTCATAGCCGGGAAGAGAGGCGAGGACCCGGAAGCCGTGTCCCTGCGCGCCAGGGCCCTGGCCGCGCTGCGGGAGGGGCGACACGCGGTGGTGTGCTGTGAGGCCCTCGCCCTTGCCCATCCCGTCCCGGCCGGGGAGCTCTCCGCCCTGCCCGTGCGCCTGCGGGAGGGAGAGGAGGCCGACCGCGACGGCGTTCTGGAGCGTCTGGCGGACATGGGTTACGTCCGGGAGTACCTGGTGGAAGGCGGCGGGCAGTTCGCCGTGCGAGGCGGGATACTGGATGTCTACGACCCCGCGCTGCAGGCCCCGGTGAGGGTGGAATGGTTCGGCGACCGGGTGGAGCGGATAAGGTTCTTCGATCCCCTGGACCAGCGTTCCCGGGAGGGGCTCCGGGAGGTGGAGTTCTTCCCGGTGCGCCCGGGACCCGGGGAACCCCGCCGCCTGGGGGAACTGCTCGGGCCCGGTTGCGCGCTGGTCCTCCTCCAGCCGTACCTCCTGCGCCGCTGCTGGCGCGACGCGGAGGAGGCCGCGGAACCTGACCTGGAAGATATTGCCAATCGGACCGCGCTTGTCGAGCTGGACCCGCTGGCCGGCGCGTCTCACCTCCAGCTTCGTTCCCGGGCCGCGGGCGATTTCGGGGGGAGGGTGGGTGAATTCCTCCGCGAGCTCAAGGAGACGGTCGAGGAGGGTTTCCGGGTAGTGGTCCTCCTGGAGACGGAGGGTCGCCTGCAGAGGATGCGGGAGGCCGCGCTGGAAGAGGGGATCCCGGTGGTAGACGGGGGCCTCCCTTCCCCGGGCACGGTGCGCCTGGCCGCCCTGAGCTGGGGCCGTGGCCTAGTCCTGCCCGACCGGGGGCTGGCCCTCTTCACCGACGGGGATGTCTTCGGCCGGCGGCGGGTGCGGGTGGCGGCGGGGGAACGGGGCGCGGGCCGTCCCCTGGAGGGCTGGTGGGAGCTGGAGGAGGGCGACTTCGTGGTCCATGTGAACCACGGCATCGCCGTTTACGGGGGCCTGGTGAGGCGCGAGGTGGAAGGGACGGTGCGCGAGTACCTCCTCCTCAAGTACGCGGGCGGGGACGCGCTTTACGTGCCCGTCGATCGCATCGACCTGGTCCACCGCTACGTGGGGGCGGAGAAGCCCGAGGTGCACCGCCTCTCCGGCCACCACTGGAGGAAGGTGAAGAGGAGGGCCCGGGCCTCCGCAAGGGAGATGGCCCTGGACCTCCTGCGCCTCTACGCGGAGCGCATGGCCGCCGAGGGCCACGCCTTCGCGCCCGACGACCCCTGGCAGCGGGAGCTGGAGGACTCCTTCCCCTACGTGGAGACCCCGGACCAAGAGCGGGCCATCCGGGAGGTCAAGGAGGACATGGAGAAGCCGGTGCCCATGGACCGCTTGGTCTACGGGGACGTCGGTTTCGGGAAAACGGAGGTGGCGGTCCGCGCCGCCTTCAAGGCGGTCATGGACGGCAAGCAGGTCATGGTCCTGGTGCCCACCACCGTCCTCGCCCAGCAGCATTACCGCACCTTCACCCAGCGCTTCCACCCCTTTCCGGTGCGGGTGGAGGTGCTTTCCCGCTTCCGCACGCCGCGCGAGCAGCGCGAGGTCTTGGAGGCCGTGGCCAGGGGGGAGGTGGACGTGATCATCGGTACCCACCGTCTGCTGCAGGAGGACGTGAGCCCAGCGGACCTGGGGCTCTTGATCGTGGACGAGGAGCACCGCTTCGGGGTGGCCCAGAAGGAGAAGATGAAGGCCCTGCGCCGCAACGTGGACGTCCTCACCCTCACCGCTACCCCCATCCCACGCACCCTGCAGATGTCCCTCTCCGGGATACGGGACATGAGCATAATGGACACCCCCATCGAGGACCGGCGGCCGGTGATCACCTCCGTGGGGCCCTACGACGAACAGGTCGTTCAGGAGGCCATACGCAAGGAACTGGCCAGGGGCGGCCAGGTCTTCTACGTCCACAACCGGGTGCAGAGCATCGAGAGAGCCGCCCGGCGGGTCCGGGAGCTGGTGCCCGAGGCCCGCGTGCTGGTGGGCCACGGGCAGATGCGGGAGAGCCGCCTGGAACGGGTGATGGACGATTTCGTGGCCCACCGTGCCGACGTCCTGGTGTGCACCACCATTGTGGAGTCCGGGCTGGACATCCCCAACGTGAACACGCTCATCGTGGACGGCGCGGAGCACCTGGGACTCTCCCAGCTCTATCACCTGCGGGGGAGGATAGGCCGCGGCGACCGACAGGCCTACGCCTTCTTCCTCTTCCATCCCGGCGGGAAGGTCACCGACGGAGCGGCCCAGAGGCTCAAGGTGATACGCGACTTCTCGGAGCTGGGGTCAGGACTGCGGGTGGCCATGAAGGACCTGGAGATAAGGGGGGCGGGGAACCTGCTGGGTCCGGAACAGCACGGTCACGTGGAGGCCGTGGGTTTCGAGCTCTACTGCCGCATGCTCGCCGAGGCGGTGGACGAGTTGCGGGGCATCAGAAGGCCCCGGGGTTCCAAGGTGACCATAGACCTCCCCCTGCGGGCCTTTGTGCCGGAGGAATACATACCAAGGGCCTCGCGGCGCCTGGAGCTCTACCGCCGCCTCGGCGAAGCGGAGGGTGAGGGGGAGGTGGATTCCCTGGCCGAGGAGGTTCGGGACCGTTACGGCCCCCTCCCCGTGGAGGTGGAAAGCCTCTTCGCCTCGGCCCGGCTGCGCCTCGCCTGCTTGGAGGCGGGGGTGCGGGAGGTGGGTCACGAGCGGGACGCGATCACCGTCCGCCTCTCGGGGCGGGGGCCGCTGGCACCGGGAGAACTCCTATCCGCGGCGGAGAAGGGCGGCTATCCCTGGAGGAGGGCTGACTTCCGCGAAGGGCTGCGGGAGGTGGTCCTCTCCTTTCCCCCCGGCTCACGGCCGGGGTCGGAGGCGAGCCATGTGGAAAGTATTACCAGGTGGCTCAAGGAAGCCGTATCTGTCGCGAGGAAGGGATGAAACGCTGGCTCAAGGAAGCCGGCTCGGCTGCGGGGAGGAGATGACCCGCAGCTCATGGGGAGGGCGCGCGTCAAGCCTGTCACCGCAGCCCTTCACGTGGCCGGGCTGCCCTCGCCGGGCCTGGGATGAGGATTGACGGTGCGTGGCTGGAAGGGGCCTCGCGGAGAAGGGGGAGGCGCGCGGGGACGGACTTTGAAGGTGATATACTACTAACCCGGCGGAGGGACGAGGCATGAGGGAGGGCCCCGTTGCCTTCCTCGCCGATCGCCCCGGGAACCGCGCGGGGTCGGTACAGCCGGCATGGGGGCGAGGTGCCCGGCCGCCGTTCTCCCGCGAGGGGTCGATGATGCCGGTCCATGGCGGTGGGTCCGCCGGTCGGCGCAGGGGCATGGAGATGGCGCGAATGGGTTGTCATACCGGGGGTATGGGGATCCGGGGCGGAAGTGTAGGGTGCGGATGGTAGAAGTTGGAAGCGAGGACCATGCGGTGAGGGCTGAGGACTGCGGAGGCGGGGAACGGTGAGCGGGGAGCGTCCGGTGGTCCACGTGCTGGGGCTGGGCCCGGGGCCCCTGCACCTCCTGACATTGGAGGCCTGGGAGACGCTCCAGGCCGCGGACGAGGTCCTCCTGCGCACGGAAAGGCACCCCTGCGTGGAGGAGCTGAGGAGGCGGGGAGTACGCCTGCGTCCCCTGGACCGCTGGTACGAGGATTCCGAGGACCTGGAGGAGGCCTACAGGGGGATCGTGGGCGAGGTGGTGCGCCGCGCCGCGGAGCGTGGGACGGCCTGGTACGCCGTTCCCGGGCACCCCCTGGTGGCGGAGCGCACGGTGAGGATGCTCTTGCGGGAGCCGGTAGAGGTCCGCCTGCACAACGCGGTGAGCTTCTTCGACGCCGTCCTCTCCGTCCTCCGCCGCGATGCCCTGGAAGGGGTCCTCCTGCTGGACGGGGAGAGCCTGGCGGAGGCGGGCGTGAGGGCCCTGGACCTCAGGGTGGGGCTCATGGTGGCGCAGGTGGACTCCAGGCTCAAGGCCTCCGAGGTGAAGACCGTGCTCCTTGAGGCCTACCCTCCCGAACATCCGGTACAGGTGATCAAGGGCGCGGGGTGTCCCGGGGAGAGGGCGGAGGCCGTCACCCTGGAGGAGCTGGACCGCGCGGAGAGGTTCGACCACCTCACCACCATCTGGGTGCCCCCGCTGCCGGAAGCGGAGATATTCGACTTCCGCCGCCTGGTGGACATCGTGGCCCGGCTGAGAAGTCCCGGGGGTTGCCCGTGGGATCGCAAGCAGACCCACGAGTCGCTGGCCCGCCACATGGTGGAGGAGGCCCACGAGGCGGTGGACGCCATCGGGCATCGCGACTGGGACCACCTGTGCGAGGAGCTGGGGGACCTCCTCCTCCAGGTGGTCCTGCACGCCCGCTTGGGTGAGGAGGAGGGGACCTTCGACATCCACGACGTGCTGCGCCTGATAATCGAGAAACTGGTCCGCCGCCACCCCCACGTCTTCGGGGAGGCGGAGGCCCGCACCCCGGAGGAGGTCATCTCCCGCTGGGAGAGGATAAAGGCCGAGGAGCGGGGAGAGCCCTCCCTCTTGGACGGTATCTCCGAGGGACTGCCCGCCCTCCTCCATGCCTACAAGTTGCAGTCCCGGGCGGCGAGGGTGGGCTTCGACTGGGAGGCGCCGGAGGAGGTCCTCCCCAAGCTCCGGGAGGAACTGCGGGAGGTGGAGGAGGCCTCGCGGCGCGGCGGGGAAGACCTGGAGGAGGAGCTGGGGGACCTCCTCTTCACCGTGGTCAACGTGTGCCGCCACTTCCGGGTGGACCCCGAGATCGCCTTGCGGCGCTCGGCGCGCAAGTTCGCGGCTCGCTTCCGGTCCATGGAGGAGGAATGCCGCCGGAAGGGGCGGGCCATGGAGGAGATGAGCCTGGAGGAGCTGGACTCCCTCTGGGAGGATACGAAATAGGGCAAAGGGACGCTTCCTGGCGGTACCCGTGGGGGGAAAGCCGGGTGGAGGCCCAGAGAAGCCCCTTGCCATATGGACGGCGCTCGCGCCACCGGGCAGGCATGAGGACACGAGTTTACGAGGCAGACAGACTTACGAGGGACACAAGACGGATGGTCCGGTTGACCTCGAGGCCTCATGGAGCGGATCGATCCGGCATGGAGGAACAAAGGAAAGGTTAAGGTTATCCAAAGTAGCATACGGGCGGGAGGGTCGTGCAGGCGGGAATGAGCGGGAGAACAGTACAGGCGGGAATATAGGCGGGGAGAGCGGGAGGACAGAACGGGCGGGAGAGTCTATAGGCGGGATCGAGCGTGAGAGCAGCAGGAGCGGGAATATAAGCGGGAGCGAGCGGGAGAGTGGCACAGGCGGGAGCGAAAGGCGGGTGGGCGGGATGTTGGCCGGGAAAGGGAAAGCGCGGATGAGGCGTACGGTGGCCGTTTGCGTGGCGGCGGCGGCCGCGGCGTTACTCTTCTGTTTTCCGCCCGGCGGCGGGAAGGCGCTGGCCCTGCGCGAGACCTACGTCTTCGACGGGTCGGGCTGGGGGCACGGCGTGGGCATGTGCCAGTACGGGGCGCGGGGAATGGCCGCCGCCGGCTTCAATTATCAACAGATACTCACCTATTACTACCAGGGGACGCAAGTCAGCGACTGGGCCTGCCCACCATCCGTCCGCGTGGGGTTGCTGGAGGGCCAGAGCGAGATACAGCTGGTGGCCGACAGCGGCAGCTTCGTCCTCTTCACCTCGGGAGGAGACATACCGGGGGGCACGATCAGCCCCGGCGGTACCTGGAAGGTGAAGCCCTCCCCCGACGGCCGCTTCCTCATCTACAGACCCGACGGTTCCCTCCTCAACGGGACGTCCTACGGGAGCACCTGGCAACCGGTGTACGTCAGGGGTTCGACGGAGGGGGACGTCCTCCGTCTTCCCCAGAACGGCAACCGCCGCCTGAGCCACCTGACCTCCATCACCCCCCTGGAGCTCAACGTCTACGGTTCCCCCTATGCCTTGCGGGCCATCCTCATCTCCTGGTTTGAGACCTACCTCAAGGGCGTGGCCGAGGTACCGGGGAGCTGGCCTCAGGAGGCGGTGAGGGCCCAGGCGGTGGCGGCGCGCTCCTACGCCGTGCGCTCCATGGGCAAGCACGCCTCCTCCAACTACGACCTCTGTGACGAGACCCACTGCCAGTACTACCAGGGCTACGACAAGGAGAAGGACACCGGCTGGGTGCAGGCGGTGCAGTCCACACAGGGGAAGGTCCTCACCTACCAGGGCCAGGTGGCCCAATGCTTCTACTCCTCCTCCTGCGGGGGGCACACGGACAACAACGAGGACGTGTGGGGAGGGAGTCCGGTTCCCTACCTGCGCGGCGTCCCCGACCCCTACTGCATGGACGAGGTGAACCCCTACGCCCACTGGACGGTGACCTACACGCGGCAGGAGATCGAGTCCAGGCTCAACGCCTCCTCCGCCACTCAGGTGGGGACCCTCTACTCCGTGGACCTCTCCAGCCGCACCCCCAGCGGCAGGGTGAGGTGGGCGGTCTTCAACGGGAGCGCCGGGAAGGTCACCCTCTCCGGGGAACAGCTCCGCTCCGTCCTCGGCTTGCGCAGCGCCATGGTGAGCCTCCGCTCGGAGAACTTCGAGGAGTACGTCCTTTTGGCCAACCCCTCCGGGAGTCAGGCCGGGGCCGTGGTCAGGATGGCCGGCGGCGGGAGGACGGCGGAGGTCACCGTGGACCTCCCTCCCTTCACCCGGAGGACGGTGCGGGTCAACGACCACCTGGACGGTGAGGAGGTGGCGGTGCAGGTGGAGGCCGACCGGGACATAGTCGCCGAGAGGGCCATGTACTTCAATTACCGGGGGAGCCTGGACGGCGGCTCCTGCAGCCCAGGCGTGTCGAGCCTTTCCAATAACTGGTATCTAGCGGAGGGGTACACCGCCCAGGCTTTCGATTCCTGGGTGCTACTCTACAACCCGGGCGGGGATCCCGCCCAGGCGACGGTGCGCCTCATGCGCGAGGACGGCTACACGCGGGACTTGGCTCTGGAGGTGCCGGCTTCCGCCCGCCTGACCCTTCCCGTGGACGCCCAGGAGGGCTTCTCCGCCTGCGCCTTTTCCGCCCGCGTGACCTCCAACCGGCCGCTGGCCGTGGAACGGGCCATGTACTTCGACTGCGGGGGGAGGAAGGGGGGACACACGGCGGAGGGCGCCCCCGAGCTCTCCACGGACTGGTATTTCGCCGAGGGGTACACGGGAGGCGGTTTCGACACCTGGGTACTGGTGGGGAACCCCGGAGGGGAGCCGGCGAACGTGGAGTTCACCTTCCTCCCCCGCACGGGGCAGGCGTTCACCGTGGCAAGAACCGTACTCGCCACTTCCCGGCTGACGCTCCACGTGGACGACCATCTCCCGGATGCCGAAGTGGCCGTGCGTGTCCACAGCGACAAGCCGGTGGTGGCGGAGCGGGCCATGTACTTCGGCTACCCGGGCCGGGACGGAGGGAGCTGCGCCATGGGTTCCCGTGCCACGGCTGCCCGCTGGTTCCTGGCCGAGGGGTACACCGGAGACCTCTTCGACGAGTACGTGCTGGTCAGCAATCCCCTGGAGGAAGGGGCGCGGGTGAGGATATCCCTCTTCACCCAGGGGGGACTCCAGAAGGAGGTGTATGCCGATCTGGCCCCCCGTTCCCGGTACACTCTTCACGTGGACGACCTGGTCCCCTCGGAGGACGTCTCCACGCTGGTGGAGGAGGTCAACGGGAGGGGCGTGGTAGTGGAGCGGGCCATGTACTTCGATTACGGTGGGAGGAAAGGAGGCCACGCCTCGCAGGGGCTCACCGGTACCTCCATGATCTGGTACTTCGCCGAGGGCTACACGGGCTCCTGAGGTGCAGGGCCAGGATCCGTAACCTCTCCCCCAAGCGACGAACCCACGGGCTGGACCCGGCTCTCGTCGGCCATGGCCACCTCCACGCGGACCTCGGTCTCCGCGGGACAGGCCAGGGTCATCTCCACCTCGAGCGAGCGGCCGCTCTTCCTCCGGCGGGCCTCTCCGTAGTTCACCAGGCGCAGGCCGTAGACCATGTCTTCCCGCGGGGAGGAGCATTTCACGGAGAGCAGGCGGTCCTCGTCCGGCTTGCGCCAGTTCATCCAATGTACCCAGAGCTGTATTTCCAGGCGATGTATCCCCCCGGGGACGGCGGGCAGGGCGGCGGTCCAGGTACCGTTTTCCCCGGGGCGGAAATCCTTCCCCGTGAGCCGCACCGGTTCTCCTATGGCCGGCGAGTCCTCGCCCACCTTCTCGAAGACCAGGCAGTTCCAGGCGCCCTCGGCGGCGGGGCCCAGGCGGCGGTTTATCTCCCCCTCCATGTCCCCGCGGCGCAGGAAGCCCAGGGAGGTGAAGAGGGCCGTCCACCAGTCGAAGCTGGCGGCGATGAGGTGCCCGTGGATGGGGTAGCCCTCGATGTCCCGGACCAGGTGGCGAAAGGAGGCCAGGTCGACGACGTGCTTCCGGTAATAGTTTATCCGTTCGGGCTGGACCTTCCCCTCCAGGCAGCCGTCCGGCCCGTAGGGGTTGGCCCCGTAACAGGGGATGCTCGCCCAAATCCAGCGCGAGGTGAGGCGCCGCAGCTCCTTCACCACCTCGCGTATCTGGGTGGGAGGGATGTGTTCCAGGACCTCCAGGGCCAGCACCAGGTCGAAGTACCCGTCCGGGAAGTGGACCTTGCGGTACTCCTCGACCTTTAGATAGGGCTCCACCTCCGCCGGAGCCTCGCTGACCGCGTAATCGCTTATGTCTATCCCCCACGCCTCCACGCCTTCCCGGCGCAGGGCCAGGACCTGATATCCCTTGGCGCATCCCACGTCCAGGACCCGCGTGGGCCGGAAGAGGTCGCGGGCCACGACCGCCACCTCGCGGAACTCCTCCCGGTAGGTGAGGGCCTCCCCGTAACCGCTCTCCCGCAGGGGGTCCTTCTTGCGGTCGAAGTAATCACGGGAATAGAACTCCGGACTGCGCACCCGCCGGTAGATGGATCTCCGGGGTAGCACGCGGAAGAGGGCCTTGCGCAGCCTGCGTCTTAACCACCGCCCGGCGCGTCCCGCCAGATGTCCCGCTCCTCCGTCCTCCGGCCGTTTTCCTCGCATGCGATCCACCTCCTCCCTCCGCGCCCCCGAGCGTATCCGCGGCGCCGTTGCCGGCGCATCTTGGAGCGTCAACCCTGATGCTAGCTGAGGAAGTGCGTGAGCCGGATGTTATTATAATCTATAATCAATGACCGCATTGGTGGTGGTTGACGCTGATTGTGAGCCAGGCTTTCAGTATAAGGGAGGAAAATTAGTGGTGTTTGATTTCCAGAACACATTATATGCCCCTAAAAGGCAGACTTTGAGTCGCCAATTCGAGCCTGCTTACCATATGCCGAAACGGGATTGTGGGGGGTTTTGGGAAGGCTTTTTATTGAGAAGCGATTTCCAAAGGTCATATATAGGAATGTTGGACGAGGGGGCTTGTGCGGTGGTCGGTAATATAATAAGGTTATAAAATTATGGAAAAACACGTAATAATTGGCCAGTATTTGAGAAAGCTTATCTTCTACAGAGAGCTTCTCTATAATCTG
>NZ_JACVJJ010000063.1:0-3739 GCF_015711935.1 Candidatus Solincola tengchongensis | reverse complement strand
CGCTCATGGTGGGCATCCTCTTTTCCATGAGAGGCATCATGCGCGGGAGCATCCAGGGCATCATCACTGGGAGCATGCGGGGGACCAGTGGGGGCATGGCCCGGTCGGAGACGGCGAACAGCGCTCTCTTGAGCGGGAGCGGGATACGCTTTCCCAGGCGGAGCAGCCTTCCCATGAGCGGGAGGCTGGTATCCAGAAATTCTCACATGAAATCCGCCATACCCCTCGGGGTCATCAATTGGATCATGGTGTCGAAGACCGCCCAGGCGTCCTGCACCTTCGGGTCGGGGTCCTCTAACTCCACTCCCAGGGCCTGAGCCACCACGGCGGCGAAATCCAGGACGCGCAGTCCGTCGCCCTCCGCGGCGTTCCATACCCTCAACTGGAACTCGCAGCAGGGGCAGGTGGTGATCACTGCCTGCGCTCCGGTCTTTCGCGCCTCTGCCAGTCTCAGGGAGGCGATGCGTCCTGAGGTGGGGCGTGTCTCCCCGATGAGGGTTAGCACGCTCCCGCAGCACAGCCCCTCTTCGCGGTTGTGCTCCATCTCCACCAGCTCCAGTCCGGGGATGGCCTGCAGCACCCGCCGCGGTTCCTCGTATATCCCACCGTGGCGGCCGATATGACAGGGGTCGTGCCAGGTGGCCTTGAGCTGCACGGGGTGCTCGAATTTCAGCCTGCCCTCCTCCACCAGCTGCGCCGCCAGCTGGCTTATGTGCCTGACCTCCACGTCCCACTCCAGGCCCAGCTTCTCCGCCCAGTCCCGGTAGTGGTGGGCCAGGGTGACCCAGCAACCCGGGCAGGAGGTATAAAGGGTCTTCACCCCTCGTTCCCTCAGGGTGCGGATGTTGCGGCGAAGGGCTTTCTCGAAGAGGTCCCACTTGCCGCTCATGAGGAAGGGCACCCCGCAGCAGGTCTCTTCGTTCCCCAGGTAGACGAAGTCCACACCCCCTTCCTTGAGTATGCGCACCGCGCCCCGGGCGATGTCCTGCTCCACGTAAGAGGCGGTGCAGCCGGCCCAATAACCGACCGGTCCGCTCTCCAGGGGCTTTACGTCCTCGGGCAGCCAGGAGGAGCGGTCGGCGGCGAAACCCGCCCAGATGTTGTTCTCCAGGTCGTAAGAGGCGCCCATCATCTCGAATGGCGGGAAGGTATGGAACTTGCCACGGGAGATGAGCTCTCCCCGCATCTCCTCCCAGACGGACTCGATGGGCAGGTCGGTCTGGCAGGCCAGGTCGCATTTCTTGCAGGTCGTGCAGAGCAGGAAGGTGTCCGACATCTCCTGGGAGAAGGGGACCTCTCCCCTCGCGTAGCCGCGCAGGAGCTGCATCTTCCCCCGCGGCGAGGCGCTCTCCCACCCCCTGCCCTCGAAGAGGGTGCAGCCTTCCTTGCAGTACCCGCACTGGGCGCAGGTGAAAGCCGCCTCCTCCACCTTCTCCGGGAGCCTGCGGCGCAGGAGCCTCACCCCGGGGACCAGGCGGCCCAGGGGGACGGACAGGGGAAGGGAAAGCGAGCCGGCGGCCATCATGAGCCGGAGGGCCGAAAGTCTGGAGCCGCCGGCGCAGGAGGGCAGCACCTTCCCCGGGTTCAGCAGGCAGCCGGGGTCCGTCTCCCGCTTGTACTCCTCAAGCCTCCTCAAGCGCCGCTTTCCGAGCTTCCGCTCCGCACGGTCCACGAAATAAAGTCCCACCCCGTAGGGAGCGCCCCCGTGCTTTTCCGCCAGGCGGAGGAACTCGAGGGAAGCGGTGAAGCGCACGGTGAAGTCCGAGGCCCTCGAGTCGCAGGGTATGAAGCCCAGGCACACGGAGGTGCCCTTTCCCACCACCACCTCCATGGCGAGGTCCGGCAGGCGCCGCGAGGTCTCCGCCAGTAAGTCTCCCACCTTGAGGGTAGGCACCTCCGCCTCGGCCGGCACCAGGGAAGGGCCCGCTTTCTTGATGCGCATGGGATAGAGCCTCTCCTCCCACTCGCGCTCCGCCACCTCCCCGGCGAGCGCCTCGCCACCGCGGGAAACGGCGCTACCGTGCAACCTTTCCCGCACTGCCTCTCCGTCCTGTCCTTCCGCCACCACAAGGACCAGGTAGGATCCCTCGGGGAGATAGGCCCGATCGGCGGTGCGGTTCTTGAGCGCGGCCAGAGCCGGGTTTATGACCTGGAGATGGAATATCCCCGCCCCACCCTCCTTCCGGCGCCCTTCAGGGCCGGTAATCCCCGCTCCCGGAGGATAGGCCTCGGCGGCGTCGTCTATGAAGCCCTGCACCTCGCGGGGGCCGGGAAAAGAGAAAAGCAACGGCGACTCCGGGAGCGCGGGACGAACGGCGAGCTCCACCTCGGTTATGAACCCAAGGACCCCCTCCGAACCCACGTAAAGGTCCAGGTCATCCCCGCTGACCCACGATGCGCCTCCGGGGGTGAGGACGCGAAGGCCGAGGAGGACGTCTCGAACCCCCCCGTACCCGTATGCCCCTATGCCTGAGCCTCCTCCTGCGACCCACCCTCCCACGGTGGAGGAAGGAGCGCTGGAGGGATAGGCCCGCAGGGAAAGGCCCTTGGCGCGCAATTCCTTTTCCAGGTCCCACCAGATGACGCCCGGCTGCACCCTGACCCAAGCCTCATCCTCGTTCACCTCCAGGATCCGGTTCATCCGGGTCAGGTCCACCACCACCCCTCCCCGTACGGGAACGGTACCGCCGTAGCCGCTCGTCGCCGCCGCGCGAGGGGTGAGAGGGATTCCGAAGCGGAGGGAGAAATCCATCAACCATGCCAGTTCTTCCTCCTCCCGCACCTGGACGACCGCCTGCGCGAGACCGCCGACCAGCTTGCCCACCAGGGAGGGGAACTCCCCCACGTCCCTGGAATATACGTACCTCTCCGAGACGTCGAGACTGACCCGTTCTCCGAAGCGCTCCCGGAGCTCGGAAGCAGGGGAGGCCGCCATGTCCTTCCGGCGGGCGATTCTCATGGTCCACCTCCATCCCTCTCAAGGACACGATAGGAGACGGTAGCATGATATACTCCCCCGGGTATTAAATGACCTAATCCAGATCATGTCCTCCGGCCCAAAGGTGAACCCCCTTCGAGAGCGACGTCGCGCCGTTCCCGGTCCACGGGCCGCCAAAACCCGGATGGCGACGCGATTGGCGGCAGGGTGTGCAAACGGCTGGACATTCTCGAGCAAACAGGTGCAGGGGCAAGCATGGCGGGCTCATGTGTCCCTTTAAAGCGGGCGCCATATATGCCGCGCGGGAGGACGGAGACCGACAGAGCCGGCTCTTGGAAGCCGAGGTTTTTTCTGGCATATATTACCATTCATAAAATCGAGGCGGTAGAGGATAATCTTTGAAGCCCTTCGCCAAAGGTCTCAGTGTGAAGGCATTTTCCGGGCATCCCCGGCTGCTCTGCGAAGACCTCGACATGCACGGGTAATGTACGTGGAAACCCCTGCTTCGTTACTTGTTTTGAAACTCCGACCCCGGTGGTCAGTCGATGCTGGAGGTGAAACGGAGAAATGTCTCCACGGCCTCGCTTATGGCCTTTTCGGAATCGTCCTCCGAGTTGACGCGCAGGCATTCCTTCAAGCGATGGGTGATGATGTGCGCTCCCACCCGCTCCATAGCCGAACGGACCGCCGCCACCTGGTTGAGGACCTCGTGGCAGTCCTTGCCCTCCTCCACCATGCGGATGATGCCTCGAACCTGACCTTCGATGCGGCGAAGACGGCGCAGCACCGCCCTCCGGGAAT
>NZ_JACVJJ010000062.1:0-44082 GCF_015711935.1 Candidatus Solincola tengchongensis | reverse complement strand
GAAGTGGAAGACCGCCCGGTAAGGCCCCACCGGGGTCTCCTCCCAGTCCTCGACCAGGAAGACGTCATGGGGACCGAACTGCAGGGTGGGGATGAACCAGCCCCTCTCCACGACCATTCTCGCCCTCCCTCCTCTCGGGGCCGCGACGCCGCGCGGCCTCGCATGAGATCACCCCGCCGCGGGGAGCCGTGCCTTCTACGTGACGGCCCTCCCCGCCACACCGGATCCGTCTCTTACCCGGGCGCCGGCAACCCCATGGAATTCCCTGAACCCGCCGGGCGGCGCAGAGGGTCGTGTGTGTGCCGGCAAGGGATCCCCATGAAGCCTCTCGCCCGTCTCCCCCTTCTCCACGGACATCGAGCGTGGAGTTGCCTGGTAAAATCTGGTCGGGGTGGGCGGATTTGAACCGCCGACCTCATGCTCCCAAAGCATGCGCGCTGACCAAGCTGCGCCACACCCCGACGGAATGATTATAACAATAAGCGTTGCGTGAAATAAGGCCCGCGCGCATTAACGACAACCAGCGCGGGAATAAGGCCCACACGCCTTACCGCCCCGTTGCCCAAAAGCCCCGTCGGTATGGACGGTACACGAGCTCATGAGCCGAATCCGGCATCTCCACCCGAAGATCCGTACTTCGGGCCGCGCCGCCCGGCACCGGTGGCGCGAAGGGCCGCTGCCGCGTTTCCCATACCTCCTGCCGAATGCGGACGCCTTTGCGGGCCGGTTTGCGCGGGTAAGGACCCTCAACACGGCTTCACCGGATAACGCCTGCAGCGGGAAAGGAATCCTTCGCCAGTCGCCGCCCTGGTACCGGTCCCCTGAGCCGTTACATCGGGCCTTTCCGTAACGGTCGTGAGCCGCCCATTCGGCCCACCACTGTCCGATGTGCCGAACACAAGCCGCATCAGTCGATTTCACCCGGCCAAAGGAACCTTCTCCCCGCACGGACCTCGCCGGACAAGCCCCAGCACGCGGAAAAGCCAGCCTGCGGAAAGGAGATCTCCGCAAGCTACCCTCGCATCGCTTCCCTCGCATCCGCACCCCAGCCCCCTTGCGGTAGACCGGGAAGGTGGCTCTTCAATCCATTGCTCCCGGTTGTGTTAAAATTACTCTCGCCGGAGTTCCTTCGGCGGGCGCGAGCGGGAGTAGCTCAGGTGGAAGAGCGAGAGCCTTCCAAGCTCTAGGTCGCGGGTTCGAGGCCCGTCTCCCGCTCCATTTTCTTTTCCCCGCCCCTAGCGCCCTGAAGGCACGCAATCAATGTTCTCGATGCCTTACCGGCACTGAAACCATCCGCCGAACACCGCTCCATCCGGATGGTATTCAAGATCCCTACCACCGGCGTCCATCGCATGCGCAACGTTTTTATAGAACCTGGCGGACATTAAGAAGGGTCGGAGAAGAGCCAGGTGGGCTCCCCGCGCTCCAGGAGCTCCCGCAGGCGCCGCAGGGCCTTGCCGCGGTGGCTGAGGGCGTTCTTCTCCTCCAGCGTGAGCTCGGCCATGGTGCGAGAATGTCCCCGCGGGACGAAGACCGGGTCGTAGCCGAAACCTCCCTCGCCGCGAGGCTCCTCCGCTATCCGCCCCTCGCAGGTCTCCCTGATAAGCCGCCTCTCCCCGCGGGGTCCGGCCAGCGCCAGGACGCAGACAAAACGCGCCCCCCTCCTCTCGCTGGGAATTCCTTCCATTTCCGTCAAGAGGCGGGCCACGTTCCCGGCGTCGTCGCCGTGCCTCCCCGCGTAATGGGCGCTGCTCACTCCGGGCGCCCCGTCCAGGGCATCCACCTCCAGGCCGGAGTCGTCGGCTAGGGATGGGAGCCCGGAGAAGCGGGCCAGGCTCTCCGCCTTCTCCAGCGCGTTCTCCTCGAAGGTGCTCCCCTCCTCCTCTGGGACGGGCCAATCCGGGAAGTCCTCGCAGGTCAGGAGGCGAAGCGGGAGCCCCTCCAGGGCCTTGCGTATCTCCCTAATCTTGCCCGCGTTGCGAGTGGCCACCGCCAAGCGGATCTCCTTCATCCCGCGTCCTCCAGGCAGGCCTCCCTACTCTCGGAGAAGAGGACGGCTCGCTGCAGGCCCAATATCTTCCCGATGCCCGCGTGAGCCAGCTCGAGGAGTTCCTCCAGTTCGCGCCGGGAGAAGGGCCTCTTCTCCGCCGTTCCCTGTACCTCCACCAGGTCACCCTTCCCGGTCATGACCACGTTCATGTCCACCTCGGCGGAGGCATCCTCGTCGAAGTCCAGGTCCAGGAGGGGCACGCCGTCCACTATGCCCACGCTGACCGCGGCCACGGCGTCGGCCAAGGGGACCTCCTTCAGCCTCCCTTCGTCCACCAGGCGGCGGAAGGCCTCGTGGAGGGCCACGTAAGCGCCGTTGATGGCCGCGGTACGCGTGCCCCCGTCGGCCTGTATGACGTCGCAGTCCACCCAGATGGTGTACTCGTCAAGGGCTTCCATGTCCGTCACCGCCCGCAGGGAGCGGCCGATGAGGCGCTGTATCTCCAGCGTGCGCCCTCCCTGCCTTCCCACCACCGATTCCCGGCTCATCCTCTCTCGGGTGGAACGCGGGAGCATCCCGTATTCCGCGGTTATCCAACCCCTCCCCGAGCCCCGCAGGAACTGGGGCACCCTGAACTCCAGGGTGGCCGTGCATATCACCCTGGTGTTCCCCATCTCCACCAGGGCGGATCCCTCGGCATGGGCGATGTAGCCGCGCACCATGCGTATGGGACGCAGCTGATCGGGCCGCCTCCCGTCCCTCCTAACCATCCCCTCCACCTCCCAGGAGAATGCGCATACCCTCCCGGGCCACCTCCGCCTCACCGCCGAAGGCCTCGGCCGCCTCAGCGAGCACCTCCTCCGGCTCGAAGGTGGGCCATATATGGGTGAGGAGCAGGCGCCGCGCCCCAGCACGGCGCGCCGCCTCGCCCGCCTGCCTGGAGGTCATGTGTCCGTGGGAGGCCTCCTCGCGGTAGGAATCGGGAAGGGTGGCCTCGCAGATGAAGAGGTCCGCATCACGGGCAGCTTCCTCGATGGAGGGAGTGGGGGAGGTGTCGGAGGAATAGGCCAGCGCCCATCCGTCCCCCTCCACCCGCAGGGCATACCCCTCAACCGGATGACGGGTGGGGAAGGCCCGCAGCCTAATCCCTCCCACCTCATAATCCACCCCTTCCTGCAGCCTCTCCTCCCGGAAGACAATGGGCAGGTACTCCCGCGCCTCCCGCCCCAGGATGCACCCCAAGAGCTCCAGGCCCCCTTCGGGGAGGATGAGGCGCAGCCCCCAGGGCCTCAAGGGGTGAAAGCGGAGCGCGTAATACAGGGGGTAGAGGTCTCCGAAATGGTCGATATGCATGTGGGTGACCACCACGGCGTCGATGGCCGTGAGCTCCACCTCCCGCAGGAGGTTGGAGAGGCAACCGTTTCCCAGCTCGATGACCAGGGAATATCCTCCCTCCTGGATGAGGAATCCGTTGCAGGCCCCTCCGGGCCGGGGATAGGTCCCCGACGCGCCGAGGACGGTCAGGACCATGGCCTCCACCCTCCCAGCGGCAGCTCCACCTTCTCCACCCTCTCCACCTCGGGACCCAGGAAGATCCTACCCAGGGAGACGGCCTGTTCCGGGTCCCCCGAGCACATGAAGCGGTAGGTGGGGGGCTCCTCGGAGTTCTTGAGATATCCTCTGCGGACCAGGTTCTCCTCCACTTCCCGAGCCACTTCCTCGTCGGAGCTTATCAGCCGCACCCCCTCCCCCATCTCCCGGGCGATGACCTCCCGGAGGAGTGGATAATGGGTGCACCCCAGGACCAAGGTGTCCACGCCCCTCTTCTTCAAGGGGGCCAGGTACCGCCGCACCTCTTCCTCTACCCGAGGCCCGCGCACCTCACCCCGCTCCACGAAGTCCACCAGGGTGGGACAGGCCCGGGAATGCACGTGGGCCCCGGCGTCCAGGGCATGGATGGCCTTCTGGTAGGCCCGGCTGCGCACCGTGGCCCGGGTGCCGATCACCCCTATGCGGCGGTTGCGAGTGGCCTGCACCGCTCCCCGCGCCCCGGGCTCCACCACCCCCAGGACGGGCACAGAGCAGTTCCTCTGGATGTCGAGAAGGGCGGCGGAGGTGGCCGAATTGCAGGCCACCACGATGATCTTCACCCCCAGGGACTCGAGGAAGGCCGCTATCTCCAGCGCGAAGCGCCTTATCTCCGGGATCTCCCGCGGCCCGTAGGGCCCCCTGGCGTTGTCCCCGAAATAGATGATGGATTCCCGCGGCAGGCGGCGCATCACCGCCCGCATCACGGTCAATCCCCCCACACCGGAATCGAACATGCCCAGGGGCGCGGCGTTCAACTCACACCTCCAGGCGGCCGGAGGCTCGGGCGTCGAGCCCCAACGGCCGCGCTAAACTGCGTCTTCCTCAAAACATCCCTTGATTTTAGCACAACCTTAGCACAACCCCTTTCGCCACAGGGCCACCACCTCCCTCCTCCCGAGCTGTTCGCTCCTGCAGGAGGAGGGGGCTGCCGTTCGGCTCATCTCAGACCCGAAGGCGCCCGCCGGAACCGAGTGGCGTAGAGAGCGAGCTCTCCGACCTCTTCTGTTTGCCCGATGGTGCCGTATCCTTTCGGGAGACGTTTGCCGGGAGGAAAATGTTTGAGAAACCTCTCTCTCATCCCGGCAAGGTAAGAAAAAAAGCCGTCGGGACGAAGGGAACGAGAGGAATGACCTCCGGCACGTTTGACCGCGGCGCCAACCTCCCTTTAAGTTAAGAAGGGGGAAGTTGGGGAAAGGAAGGGAGGTCTTGGGATGAGGGAATCGATACTCCGGCGTATCGAGCGACTGGTGCCCGTGCTCCTGGTCACCTCGCATGACCTGCCCGCCGCCGACCCTGATGAGGTAGCCGCCTTCTGCCGGGAGTTCATATCCTCGGGCACGCCGGCCTTCCGCCTGCTCTACCTGGCCATGACCCTCTTCCTTGAGGCCCTGTGCCGGCTGCGCTTCCGCCGCTCCCTGTATTCCCTGCGCCCGGCGGAGGCCGAGGAGTTCCTGGAATCCCTCTATTCCAGCCGGTCCCTGCTGCTCAACGCGGTGCCCACCCTTCTGAGCACGCCTCTGTACCTGGCCTATTACGGACGGGATGACGTGCAGGAGGCTCTGGGCTTCGAGGTGCGGGCCTTAAGGGAGGAGGCGCTCCGGAGGGAGGTGGTCCGATGATAGTCCGCCCGGAGGAGGTGTCCGGGGATGTCCGGCGGGAGGCCGACGTGGTCATCGTGGGCTCCGGCGCGGGCGGCGCCCCAGTGGCCAAGGAGCTGGCCGAAGCCGGATACCGGGTGGTGGTCGTGGAGGAAGGAGCCTGGTACCGCCGTGAG
Source organism: Candidatus Solincola tengchongensis (assembly GCF_015711935.1). NCBI lineage: Bacteria > Bacillati > Actinomycetota > Candidatus Geothermincolia > Candidatus Geothermincolales > Candidatus Geothermincolaceae > Candidatus Solincola > Candidatus Solincola tengchongensis. The sequence goes on along the minus strand of NZ_JACVJJ010000062.1, from coordinate 38,728 downwards.
GACTTCGATTTCCGTTCTTCCCAGGCCCTCATGCGCCTCTACCGGGACGCCGGCCAGACGGTGACCCTTGGCCTCCCGGTGGTGGTCGTCCCCCAGGGGATGACCGTGGGCGGCACCACCACGGTGAACTCCGGGACCTGCCTGCGCATCCCGCGGCACGTCCTCAAGCGCTGGCACCTGGAGAACGGCCTCCGGGACATCACCGAGGAGGAATTGAACCTCCTTTACTCCGCCCTCGAGGAATACCTCTTCGTGAAGAGGGCGGATCCGGAAGTGGCGGGGAGGAACGCCCTCCTCTTCCTGGAGAGCGCGAGGTCCCTGGGCTACTCCGGTGGCTTCCTGCCCCGCAACGCCAAGGATTGCGAGGGCTACGGCGTCTGCGCCTACGGTTGCCCCTCCGGGGCAAAGCAGAGCGCCAACGTCTCCTGGATACCGGACGCGGTGAGGGCGGGCGCGGACGTTTACACCCGCTGCCGCGCGGAACGGGTGCTGGTCCGCGGAGGAAGGGCGGTGGGGATAAGGGGGCACTTCCTTGATGCCGGGGGGAAGAGGAACGGCTTCCGTCTGGAGGTCTACGCCCGGGTGGTGGTGCTCGCCGCGGGGGCCCTCCAGACCCCTTCCCTGCTCCTGCACAACCGTATCTGCCTCTCCTCCGGCCGGGTGGGCGAGAACCTCTCCATCCACCCCTGCGGGGCCACCATGGCCCTGCTCAAGGAGAGGACCGGTAACCCGAGGGGAATCCCGCAGAGCACCTATGTGGACGAGTTCGCCCCGGAGGGGATCATGCTCGAGGGGGTCACCCTGCCGCCCCCCGTTATGTCCGTGAGCCTCCCCTGGGGCGGGCGCAGGAACGCCGAGGCCATGCGCCTGTATCCCTACTGCGGGACCTTCGGCTCCATGATCAGCGAACACGACTCGCGGGGCCGGGTCACGGCCGGACCCTCCGCGCGCCAGCCCTTGGCCTTCTACCGCCTCGGGCCCGGGGACCTGGAGAGGATGAAGCGCTCCGTGGTGCTCATGGCCGAGATCTGGTTCGCCGCCGGGGCCAGGAGGGTCTACACCCCCATAGCCGGCTACCGTGAACTGACCTCCCCCCGCGACCTCTCACGCCTCTCCCGGCACCGCCTGCGCCGGGGGGAGATCTACGGCCTCTCCGCCTATCACCCCATGGGCACCTGCAGCATGGGCGGCGACCCGGAATGGTCGGTGGTCAAGAGCACCGGCGAGACATGGGAGGTGGAAAACCTTTACATCTCCGACGCCAGCGTCCTTCCCACCTCCCTGGGGGTCAACCCGCAGCTGACGGTCATGGCCTTGGCCGTACGCACGGCCGGTTTCATCGACGAGCGCCTGCGCCAACCGCGAGTCCCGGCGCAAAAGCCCGGGCGGCTGACGGAATGGCTGGAACGGAGGAGGAGCGCGGAAAGCGGCAGGTCGAGGACCGTCCCATGAGCCTGCGGTTACGGTACGTCCGCTTTCCCTCGCGGAAAACACCCTACTTGATGCGCGGACGACCGGCAACAGGCCGCGGTCAACCAAGTCTCGCGGTTCGATACCCTTGGACCCTTATCCGGCTCGGGTCTGCAACTCGGGGCCCCTCCGGTTTGCGCAACCCTCTCATCTCCTTTTCCCGATGATTGGCTCAATGGAGGCATCGCACCCACTCCATGGCCTCATGGACGACACGTAAACCAGCTTCGGGTTCATGCCGAGGGGTCGGTGAGGAGGGACCCCTCCGGTGACGGCTTTCCTCCGCACACAGCTCGCATAGGCCCGCGGACCGGGGAAAGGCAGGGGCACCCCGCTTTTCCCCTAAACCTCGGAGGGCCCACGGGAGGCGAGAGTTCATGTCGTGCGCGGACGACTTTCTCCAGTGACGGTTTCGGGCTTTTCCGAAACCCGGAGGGTCAACGGAAAACAGGGTCATGCACCGTTGAGGGGCCATATAAGCCCTTCCTCGAGCGCCTTGCGGAAACGTTTTCCGGCTCCTCCCAGTATGGGTTCCCCGTGACCGGGGAGGAGGATCTCGAAATCCAGCTCCCTCACTCGGAGGAGGGAACGCGCCGCCGCCTCCGGGTCGGGGGTGAACTGCGGTGGGGGGCCCTCCAGGATACCGCCCTCGTTGCGCAGGAGGTCCCCGCTGAAGAGCACTCCGCGGCGGGAGGAATAGAGGCAGATGCTCCCCGCCGTGTGTCCGGGAGTGTGGATCACCTCCAGCCCTCCGGCCAGGTCCAGGCGGTCGCCCTCCTTCAGAGGGCGGTCCACGGGAAAAGCGCGGTAGCGGAAAAATGGCCAGAGGGCGGTGTAGAAGACCAGTCGTGACGTCTCCACCTCGAAGCGCTCGTAGGGGATATCGCCGCGCGCGTATGGCGCATCGTCTTCATGGATGGCGGCGAGGACCCCGTGCCTGCGCTTCAGACCCGAGATGGTCCCCACATGATCCCCGTGGTAATGGGTGGCCACCACCATCTCCAGGTCGCGGGGGGAAGCGCCCATCCTGCGCAGCCCGATGTGGATGGCCGGCAGGTCCACGGGAAACCCCGCGTCCACCAGGGTGAGCCCGTTCCCGGTGACCAGATAGATGTTCGATCCGAAGGAGTTGGCCAGCCGGTAGATGTCCCGGGTCAGGCTAATGGGCATCTCGACCTCGCTCCCCTCCTTCCGCCCGCCTACTGCGGGCATCCGCCAACCACGCTCTTCGACCTCGTCACGACCAGGTTATTACTCCATGCCTAACGGGGCAATCCCATCCGTGCGGACCGGCCGGCCCGCGGCGAATCCCCCTCTCTTTGACGGGAGCCCTTCCCGGAGGCACGTCCTCGCCGCAGCCGACCGTGCACGGAGACGAATTATAACCCCGGAACCCGCCGATTACCAGCATAAGGAGCATGGGGCCGGGTGGACCGGGCCCGCGTTCCGCCGGAGGGCCCCCATGCACTCCGCCGACACCGGTATGGGTTATGCGAGGTCCGCGTCTCCCCAAGCGAAGCGACGACGCCAAATGCGCCGCCATGCCACCCGCAGTGCGCATGGAACCCTGGGCTCCCGCGCCTCTTACCTTGAACTTGTCGAGGGGCATTGCCCTTCCCGACCGCGCAAGGGGCAGCGCGTACATGCCCCGCTCCAGACACTCTCCTACCCATTACACCTCCCACTTTATCCTTCCCATAAGGGATCCCAACCCGTCCTCCAGGCCATCATCGAACCCTCCCTCGCATTTTTCGCCCGGTACCTCCCGTTGCCTGTCCTCCCGCGCTATCCCTCCCTACGAAGGGATCCCAACCCGTCCTCCAGGCCATCATCGAACCCTCCCTCGCATTTTTCGCCCGGTACCTCCCGTTGCCTGTCCTCCCGCGCTATCCCTCCCTACGAAGGGATCCCAACCCGTCCTCCAGGCCATCATCGAACCCTCCCTCGCATTTTTCGCCCGGTACCTCCCGCTTCCTGTCCTTCCACGCCCCTGCTGGGTTATGATTTCCCCATGAGCGGGAAGAACCAGTCTGCGAAGAGGGTGAAGACCCTGGCCGAGAACCGTAAGGCCAGGCACGATTTCCTCATCGAGGAACGGATGGAGGCGGGCATCTCCCTCCTCGGCTCGGAGGTCAAGTCCATACGGGAGGGAAAGGCCTCCCTGCGAGACAGCTTCGCCAGGGTCAGGGACGGCGAGGTCTACCTGGAGAACATGCACGTGGCACCCTACAGCCATGGAGGGGCGTTCAACCACCCACCACGCCGGGAGAGAAAGCTCCTCCTGCACAAGGGCGAGATACGGCGCCTGCAGGGCAAGGTGGCCGAGAAGGGCTATACCCTTGTACCCCTCAGCCTCTACCTCAACGAGAAGGGCAAGATAAAGGTGGAACTTGGGTTGGCCCGGGGCAAGGCCAAGGCCGACCGCCGCCGCGAGATAATGGAGCGCGAGAGCCGGCGCGACCTGGAGCGTGCCCTGAAGGAGAGCGGGAGGCATCTATCCCGAGAATAGGGGCTTCCCCTCCCCGACATTTTGCCCCCTCTCCCCGCGTCCGGAGTCCCCGATAAATATTCATCCCCAGGGCAGGGCCCTCCAGAGCGGACCCCCCTCACGGCCATACGTGGAAACTCGGACTTCGCTATCCAATAAGTATCCTTACGGATATTCGTGGCAGGGGATCAAGGTAATTCTTCCCAAGAAAGTGGCTTTCGCTCCCGGCCATGCATGAAGAGCGAATTTGTTGGAGACCGCGACCAGGCGTTCATCGCACCCTCTCAGCGATAGGGTTAAAAACGGCCTGCACCTTCGGTTGAATCTCCCTGGACCGATGCCCAGCTACTCTTCCTCTCCACCAACCGGGAAGGCAAGCGGCTTCCTGCGGCAGGAAATGCATAAAATAATAGAGCGGCCTGACCGGCGGCGGGATCTTCCCGGATCTGCGTCCGGCCACCCATCCTCCCCCATAACGGCTAAGGAAAGCGGTGTCCTGTGTCCTTTGAGAGACAGGACGCTTCGAAAAACAGCGGAACCCTTATCGGACCGGCGTTCAGCCATTGCATAGGAGGCCTTTGGCCACTCCTCCTTGGATTGCCCGCCTTCCTAGCCTCCTTCCCCTTCTTCCTCTCCCTCCTCCCCCGCTTCCCCCCAGACCTCGGCTCCCTCCCGGAAGAGGAAGGCCGCTATGGCCAGTCCGACAATCGGGTCCGCCTGCCAGAAGCCGAAGAGGTAATTGGAGCCCAGGCCGACGAAGAGGGAAAGGGAGAGGAAAGCGCAGGCCAGAGTCTCGCGCGAATCGGCCACCAGGGCCCTGCTTCCGAGCCTCTCCCCTGTGAGGCGTTTCCACCGGGCGAGGAAAGGCATGACCACCAGGGAAAGGGCGGAGATGACCATCCCCGGGAGCGATGGTTCCGGTACCTCTCTCCCGATGAGCTTATCCAGGCACTCGTAGAGGATATAGACACCCAGGACCAGGAAGGTGACGGCCACGAGGCGCATGGCCCTCTTCTCCACCCTCTGCTCCTCCTCGCCGGAGACCTTCCCGTGCATGCGCAGCCTCCAGACGAGCACCAACCCGCTCAGCGACTCCACCACGCTGTCCAGGCCGAAACCCACCAGGGCTATGCTTCCCGCCCGGAGGCCGAAACCGATGGATGCCGCCGCCTCCAGCAGGTTGTAGGCCAGGGTGAAATACTCGAGGCGCAGGCCCCTCCTGTAGAGCCTTTCCGCTTCTCCTCTGTCGCTCACGGCACAGGGCTCGCCCATGCAGGCTTTACCCCGTGAAGCCTCGTATTCTATCTTCTGCCAATCCACGTCCCGGGGCCGATCTTCCATGCGCCGCAACCCGGCGACCGCCTTTCTCAGGTCCTCGGCCCCCAGCAATCGGAACATCAATGCGGGAGGCGCCGTATCCTTCCACGAAACACCTGCGAGGAACTCGACGGAGGCTATGCGCCGGCTCGCGCGGACCGCAATACCGCCGCATCTTGCGAGCTCCGGCCATCCGGCCTTATGGGTGTTAGCTTACCATATCCGAGGCGGGTAAAGGCGGGCAGGCTCGGGAGGCGAGGCGTTGAGCGTGCGCATCCGAAACGGCGCACGAGGCCGTTGAGGGCGAACCCCCCTCGAGGTCGTCATCGGCGGATTGTTCCGCCGAAAGCAAGGATCTCCCGATCGTCACCGTATACCCTTGGCCGGCGCATTAAAGATCGAAACACTATAACGCCTTGCCGATCCCCGTTCAAACCCGAGGTCCTCGCACGAAAAAGGGATGTCCTTCACCGCTCGGGGGAACGGATCTCGCCCGGCGTCCGCCTTTGGGGGATCTCCGTAGCGCCCTGGCCGGCGCCCCCGGCCGTGAAAGGGGATGGGGAAGCCCTCCCCCAGGCCGGACAGCCCGGTCATGGACGGAAAGGAGGGCGCTATCGAAGGAAGAAGGAGATGTCCTTCACCGCTCGGGGGAATCCTCATTCGCATGGTGCTCCAGAGGCTCGAGGATCGGTCGATGAAGCCGTGATCTTCTTTCAAGCACGATCGGGTTCGAAAGGGATTCTGGGTTTCCTGCTCCTCACGGTAGAGACCGATTTTTGTCACGGACGCAAAAAGCCTGCCGCCGTTCGTGCGGGTTCGTCACGGCGGGTGAATTTGCGGTCAACGAGGTGTAAAATGTACTTGAAGGCGCAGCTTGAAAAGAGGGGGCGAAACGGCTTCGACAGGGATCGGCGGCCGCAGTGGGAGCGAGCCGGGGGCCCGCGCCCCGTGAGCAAGCGGGAAAACAAATAGACGCCGACAGCGAGTTGGCTCTGGCCGCTTAATAGAAGCGGCCCGTCCCTCTCCGGGAGGCCCGCGACCGGGGAAGGGGCGTCGTCCAGCGGGCTCGCTCCGGCCCTACTCCCGTAAAGGCCGGAGGACAAACCATCCGGGATAGCTTCCGGCGAGCCGTTCGCCGGGCGAACCGGAGGTGAAACCTGAAACGGCGGATACGCTCGTAGAGCCCACGCGGTCGGATTTCTGGACGGGGGTTCGACTCCCCCCGCCTCCACCATAATTAAGGAAAACCCTTCCAGTGGAAGGGTTTTTTTATTTTATATTATCCATTCCATCCCCAAGCGGTCGGAGCATGCCACCGAAACATCCCGGTTCAAAACACCCATCGACAGCCGCCTCTATAGTTCCTCAACCCTTAAAAAAGGCGCAGGAGGTAAGGGATAAGGGCGCGGAGGTTCAGCGTCACCACCAAGCCGCCGACAAGGAGCATCAAAGGCCTCGTGGCCACCTTGCGCACCGTGTAGGCAGCAAAGGGAGCTGCCACTACGCCCCCGATGACCAGGCCGAGAATTATCCACCAATCGATGTTGGATACCGTGAGGAAGAAGGTAATCGACTGGGCGGTGGTGACGAAGAACTCCGTGGCGTTGACCGACCCGATCACATAACGGGGGTTGTTGCCCCTGGCCACAAGGGTGGAGGTCACTATGGGACCCCATCCTCCGCCCCCTATGGCATCGCAGAATCCCTCCACCACTCCCAAGCTCGACAGGAACAGATGTGCGTCGGTGACCTTATGCACCGGTTGACGGAAAGCCTTGTACAGGATGACCACGCCCATGATCAGCAGGTAACACGAGACCAAGGGCTTGATGCGCTCACCGTCGAGAACATCGGCCAGGAGATAAGCTCCCAAGACTCCCCCGAGCACCCCCGGTATGAGCAGCCGGAAGAAATATTCCTTTTTCACATTGCGAAAGGTGAAGTGGGAGAGACCGGAGACTCCCGTCGTGCATACCTCGGATACATGCAGGCTGGCACTGGAAAGTCGTGGGGGAATTCCCAGGCTAAGAAGCACCGTGTCGCAGATCACCCCATAAGCCATACCGATGGCTCCGTCGATTATTTGAGCGAAAAACCGACCAGAGCGAAAAAGAAAATGTTATGCGGCATATGTCCTCCAATTTTCCCAAACCCCGAGATGAAAACCGTGCTCTCCTACGGCCACAACCCCAGGAAATACTCGTCATCATCAAATATAATTAAATATTATTATATTTAATTACTGCAGCAATGCAACCCCGCCCGAGGACGGGCTCTCCGCCGCACCGGATGCAACAAGGCTGAAGGAAATCTCTCAACCGCCCATCCACAGTCGGAGGTCTTTTATGCTCATGCATTTCCGAACATTCAACCTGGGGACTTATGCTCATGCATTTCCGAACATTCAACCTGGGGACGCAATTGTATGGGTTCAAGGAGCCGCGGGCCGCCTCCAGGGCCCTCTGCAGCTGGAGGTCCTCCCCGCCCACCAGGGGGTTCCTCACCGGGATATGGGTAGCGGTTCTCTCGCAGTGGCGGATGTCCGGGGCGATGCCCCGGCGGCTTTGGCTGTTCGCACCGGGTTTCCTCGGGGCCTCCTAGCGGGTGCCGCGGGCCGCCTCCAGGGCCCTCTGCAGCTGGAGGTCCTCCCCGCCCACCAGGGGGTTCCTCACCGGGAAGTCCGGGGCGATGCCCTGGTCGTCGATGTTGTTTCCCCGCGGGGTGTAATAGCGGGCGATGGTCAGGCGGATGCCGGTCCCGTCGGGCTGGCGGAAGATCTGCTGGATGGAGCCCTTCCCGAAGGTGGCCTCGCCGACCAAGAGGCAGCGGTTGTTCTCCCGCAGGGCAGCGGCGAAGATCTCCGAGGCGCTGGCCGATCCACGGTTGACCAGCACGTAAACGGGAAGGTCCCAGGAGACCTCCCCGTCCGCCTCGTAAACCCGGCTCACCCCCGCAACCCGTCCCCTGGAGGAGACGATGACCCCGTCGCGGAGGAAGAGATCCGCGGCCTCGATGGCCGGCTCCATGTAACCTCCCGGGTTGGAGCGCAGGTCGATGACCAGAGAGGAAACACCCTTTGCCCCCAGGTCCGCCAGGGCTTCCCGCAGGCGTTCCGCGGCGTCCTGGGTCCAGTCGGTGAGGCGGATGTAACCCACCCCTCCCTCCTTGACCTCCGTCTCCATGACCGGGATCTCGATCCTGCGGCGCATGATGTCGAAGCGGAGGATGTCCGGTTCCCCGGGACGGGAGACCCCGATGCGCACCGTGGTCCCCTCCGGCCCCCGGATGAGCATGACCACCTCGTCCAGTTCCATATGGGTGACATCCCTGTCGTCAACCTCGAGGACGATGTCCCCCTCCCGTATCCCCACCTCCTGGGCCGGGGTTCCCTCCAGCACCTGGACCACGCGTATCTGGTTCTTCACCTTCTGCATGGCCACCCCGATGCCCGAGAAATGGCCGGAGAGCTGGGTATCCAGCATCTCCAGCTGCTCCGCGTTCATGAAGGCGGTGAAGGGGTCGTCCAGGGAATCGAGCATGGACTCCACCCCCCGCGCCACCAGGCGCTCCCTGTCGGCCCCGGACTCCGCGAGGCGGCGAATCCCCCGCGCCGCGGCCTCCAGGAGCTCCTCCTCGTCCACCTCTTCCACGTAGTTGCCCTCCACGATGTCCTCCGCCCGCCGGAAGGAATCGCTGTCCAGCAGGAGCTTCCGGAGCTCATCGGAGGATTCCGCCGTTCCACGCCCCTGAGACCCGGATGAGGTGCCGCCGGAGCGGCGTCCCGAGGAGGTGAGCAGATAGGGCACGGCGAAACATGAACCCACGAGAAGCAGGGACAGGACAACGGCGAGTACGGCGATGCGCCGGTCCCGGCGCTTCTGCCCTTCGTCGGCGAGATCGGGGCCCGGCTGCATTTTCCTCCCCCGCGGAACAGGGTCCTGCTCTCACACCTCGAGGAAGCGTCCCAGGGCGTAGGCGCTTCCCAGGGCCCCGATGACCACGCCGCCCACCAGGATGCAGGGGACGAGGACGGCGAAGAGCCCGGAGGAGAAGGAGAGCCGCAGGAACTGGAGGCTCTCGATGAGCCGGTCGAGTATCCACACCTTGACCGCCATGACCACGAGGATGGCGGCCAGGGAACCCGAGAGCCCCTCGAACACCCCCTCCAGGACGAAGGGCCAGCGGATGAACCAGTTGGTGGCTCCTACCAGCTTCATGATCCCGATCTCCCTGCGCCGGGCGAAGATGGCCACCTGGATGGTTACCGAGACCAGGAGCACGGCCACCAAGGCCAGGGCTATGACGGCCACCGTGCCTATCTGGCGGAACTTGTCGAAGATGTTCTCCAGCTTCTCGATGGCCGAGCTGGCGGACTTGATGTCCTCGATGCGCTCCCGGTAGGGGGCCTCATTGTTGATCCTTCCCACCACCACGCCCACGTCCTTGGGGTCTTTGGTCATCAACTGGTAGGAATTGGGAAGAGGGTTCTCGTCGATGTACTCCCAGAGCTCGGGCTGGTCCTTGAACCGCTCCTTGAACTCCCGGAGGGCCTCGTCCTTGCTCTTGAAGTAGATGGACTTGGCATCCACCTCCGGGATGGAGGCCAGGAAGGCCTCGATGGCCTGTAGCTCCTCCTGGGTGGTTAGGTCGGAGAGGTAGACGTCCACCTCCCCCACCTTGCGCTCGGCGTTCTTGATCATGTTGCTGAACATGTTCCAGCCCATGACCACCAGGCCCAGGATCCCCAAGGAGACGGTGACCACGGCGATGGCGGCTATGGCCAGGATGATGTTCTTGCGAAGGGATGCCCAGGTCTCGCCGGCGAAGTACTTTATCTTATTCATAGCCGTACACGCCCCTGTCCTGGTCGCGGATGATGCGCCCGTTCTCCAGGGCGATCACCCTCTTGCGGAAGGCGTCCACTATGTTCTTGTCGTGGGTGGCCACGATGACCGTGGTGCCCGTGGAGTTTATCTTCTCCAGGAGGCGCACTATACCCACCCCAAGGGAGGGGTCCACGTTTCCCGTGGGCTCGTCGGCCAGCAGGATGGGGGGCCGGTTGATGAAGGCGCGGGCGATGGCCACCCTCTGCTGCTCCCCTCCGGACAGCTCGTCCGGGAAGGCGTCCAGCTTGTGCCCCAGCCCCACCAGCTTGAGCACCTCCGGCACCTGCTGTTCGATGAGGCGGCGGGATTTGCCCGTCACCTCCATGGCGTAGGCCACGTTCTGGAAGACCGTCTTGTGGGGCAGGAGCTTGAAGTCCTGGAAGACGCACCCGATCTTGCGCCTGAGGTAGGGGACCTTCCACTTGCGCAGCTGGTTTATGTTCGTGTCCGCGATGTAGATCTGCCCGCTGGTGGGCTCCTCCTCCTTGATCAGCAGCTTGATGAGGGTGGTCTTGCCCGAGCCGGAGGGACCCACCAGGAAGACGAACTCCCCCTTCTCCACGTCCAGGGTGACGTCCTCGAGGGCGTAGACGTTGCCCTTGTAGATCTTGGTCACCCTACGCATCCTGATCAAAACGCATCATCTCCTCGTCTTTCCGCCGTTATCTCCATGACAGAGAAGGCGCGCCGCCTCGGCGATGTGACGGGCGCCCAGCCCGAAATGTTCCACCAGCTCCTCCGCCGACCCGGAGACGCCGAAACGGTCGCGGATGCCCACCATGCGCATGGGCGTGGGCATCTCTTCCGCGAGGAGCTCGGCCACCGCGCTTCCCATCCCGCCCAGAACGGTGTGTTCCTCGCAGGTCACCACCCTCCCCGTGCGGGCCACCGATTCCAGGACGCCCTCCCGGTCCAACGGCTTCACCGTGTGCAGGTTGAGGACCTCGGCCTCTATACCCTCATCGGCCAGGAGTTCCGCCGCCTGCAGGGCCTTGTGCAACAAGTACCCGCAGGCGATGATGGTGACGTCCCTCCCCGGGCGCATGAGCAGGCATTTCCCGAATCGGAAGCGGTAGTCCTCGCTGAAGAGCACCGGTGCCTTGGGCCGCCCCAGGCGCACGTAGGCCGGGCCGTCCAGGTAGGCCACGGCCTTCACCGCCTCCCTCGCCTCGTAATAGTCGGCGGGCACCACCACCTTCATGCGCGGCACCGCCCGCATGAGGGCGATGTCCTCCAGGGCCTGGTGTGAGGAGCCGTCCTCCCCCACGGTGATGCCCCCGTGGCTGGCGCATATCTTGACGTTGAGGTCGGAATAGGCGATGGTGTTGCGCACCTGGTCGTACGCCCTTCCTGTGGCGAAGATGGCGAAGGTCGAGGCGAAGACTATCTTCCCCGTGGCCGCCAGCCCGGCCGCGGTGGCCATGAGGTTCTGCTCCGCCACTCCGCAGTCCACGAAACGGTCCGGGAAACGCAGCTTGAACCTCTCCGTCTGGGTGGACTTGGCCAGGTCGGCGTCGAGGACCACGATGCGCGGGTCCTTCTCGCCAAGCTCCAGCAGGGCATCGGCGTACCCGTCCCGGGTATAGCGCAGCTCCCACTCAGTCATATCTCTTCTTCCAGCTCCCTCAGGGCCCTCTCCATCTCCTCCCGGGTCGGTGCCTTGCCGTGGAAGTCCACGTTGTTCTCCATGAAGGAGACCCCTTTGCCCTTTATGGTGTGGGCGATGATCATGCTGGGGCCAAGGGATCCGTCCGCCCGGTCCAGGGCGGCGCAGACCTCCAGGACGTCGTGCCCGTCGACCTCCTGCACTTCCCAGCCAAAGGACCGCCACTTGGCGGGCAGGTCCCCCAGGTCCACCACCTCGCAGCAGCGCCCGTCGATCTGCAAACCGTTGTTGTCCAGGATGGCCGTGAGGTTGTCCAGCCGCTGGTGCGCGGCGAGCATGGCCGCCTCCCAGATCCCTCCCTCCTGGCTCTCCCCGTCCCCGATTAGGGCATATACCCGGCAGGGAAGCCCGTCCATGCGCAACCCCAGGGCCATGCCGCAGGCGGCGGAGAGGCCCTGTCCCAGAGACCCGGTGGAGATCTCCACCCCGGGGGTGCGCAGCCGGTCCGGGTGGCCCTGGAGCATGGAACCCAGACGGCGGAGCCGCCACAATTCCTCCCGGTCGAAGTACCCGCTCCGGGCCAGGACGGCGTACAGGGCGGGCGCCGCGTGCCCCTTGGAGAGCACGAAGCGGTCGCGGAGGCGCCATTCCGGTTCCTCCGGGCGGTGCCTCATCTTGTAGAAATATAGGCAGGCCATGATCTCCACGCAGGAGAGGGAGCCTCCGGGGTGCCCACTCCCGGCAAGGCCGATCATGCGCACGATGTCCTTCCGCAGTTCTCTGGAAATAGTTTCCAGCTTATTCCTGAGCTCGTCTGCCTCCGTCCCTTCCAAGACCATCCCTTCCGTCTCCGGGCGCACGGCACTCATATCTTCACGCCTTTCTGGCTCGCCGGCCGGCCTCATTCCAGGCGCAGCTGCTTCCCTCTCCGCGCCAGAAATTCCTCCAGCCTTTCGATGGAGTAGTTTATCACGCTGCTCGGAGCCATGTCAGTTTCGCGTAATATTTCTATCGCCTCTCCGAATTCTCCTGCAAAGGAGGCCACGTGGGCATCGCTCCCCACCGCCACCAGGCCCTTCCTCTCCGCCAGAAGACGGACCATGCGGCGGCAGTTCTCCTCGCTCCCGCTACGGGTGTAGGTGAAGGAACTGTTGTTCACCTCCAGAGCCTTCCCCTCCCGCACCGCCGCCTCCACCACCGCCTCCATGTCCACCGGGAAAGCGGGGTTGTCGGGATGCACTATGATGTCCACAAGCGGATGGCGGACGGCGGAGAGCAGGGCGGCGGTGTTCTCCTCCACGCTCTCCCCCTGGTATCCGGTGTAGGGATGCAGCCCGGCATGGACCACGTCAAGGGCGGCCAGGACCTTGTCCGGGAGGTCCAGGGTACCCTCCGTGTCCAGGATGTTGGCCTCCACGGAGCGTAGGATAACCACCCCGTGGAGCCGGCGGGGGATCACCTTGAGGTTCCAGAAATGGTAAATATTACCTGAACCGGGAACCGCCGGGCCGTGATCGGTGACGGCGATGGCCTCCAGCCCCTTTTCCGCCGCCCAGCGGGCGCATTCCTCCACCGTGGAGTAGGCGTGCCCGCTGGACACCGTGTGCACGTGGAGGTCCACCTTTATCCGGTAATCTCCCCTTTCCACCTGATCCTCCTCCGGATGTCGCCGCTCGCGCCGGACACCCGACCAAAAAGTCGAGCAAGCCGGCGCGTGAGAACAGCACGTCAAGCCAAGACCTTTCTTCCGATCCCGCTCCCTCCGCAGCGGAACATTACGCGTGACCTACGCGGAAGGCCCTCATTATCCGGTAGCCTTTCCCACCACCCGCTCTCCCCCATCCCTCTGCTTCCCGCTTTATCCGCCCGCCGGAGAGGCGCTTCCCGCTCGACCATGCCTCCGCCGGAGACTCCCCTTCTGGGCCCGTTTTCCAGACGAGGGGAACGCTTCCTCCGGCGTCGAAACCGCCCTCTGGCATTCGTTGTCCTTTGAGGCTACCGGGGGAAAGGGAGGGCATCCCTCAGCTGGAGGAGCCGGCGGCCTTCCAGCGCAGGTAGGCGTCGATGAACTCGTCCAACTCCCCGTCCAGCACGGCATCCACGTTGCCCGTCTCCATGCCCGTCCGGTGGTCCTTCACCAGCCGGTAGGGGTGCAGGACGTAGGAGCGTATCTGGCTGCCGAAACCGATGTCCTTCCTCTCCCCTCGCAGCTTCTCGATCTCCTTCTCCCTCTCCCGGCGGGCGAGCTCGAAGAGGCGGGCCTCCAGGATACGCATGGCCGTGGCACGGTTCTGGATCTGGGACCTCTCGTTCTGGCAGGAGACCACTATACCCGTAGGGAGGTGGGTGATGCGCACCGCCGAGTCGGTGACGTTGACGTGCTGGCCTCCCGCACCGCTTGAGCGGTAGGTCTCCACGCGCAGATCCTTAGGGTCGATCTCCACCCGCTCCTCCTCGGCCAGCATGGGGATAACGTCCAGGGAGGCGAAGGAGGTGTGCCGCCGGCGGGAGGCGTCGAAGGGAGAGATACGCACCAGGCGGTGGACACCCTTCTCCGACAGCATCAGCCCGTAGGCGTTGCGGCCGTGCACGGTGAAGGTGGCGCTCTTGATGCCTCCGCCTTCCCCGGGCTGCACGTCGTTGAGGTCCACCTTGAAACCCCGGTTCTCCGCCCAACGGAGGTACATGCGCAGGAGCATCTCCGCCCAGTCCTGCGACTCCAAGCCGCCCGCCCCGGGATGGATGCTCACAATGGCGTCGTGGGAGTCGAACTCCCCCGCCAGCAGGCTCTCCTCCTCCAGGCGGTCGATCTCCCGCCTGAGGCGCTGCATCCCCCGCTCCACCTCTTCGGCCAGGCCGGCGTCCTCCTCCTCCCTGGCCAGCAGGGCCAGCTCCTCCAGGTCACCGGCCTCCGACCACAGCCTCTCCCACAGCTCCACCACGTCCTTCAGGGCGGAAAGCTCGGCCAGGAGGCGGCGGGCCTTTTCCTGGTCCTCCCAGAGGTCGGGGCGGGTCACCTCCTTCTCCAGGGCGGCGAGGCGCGCCTTCTTGCCCTCGATGTCAAAGATACTCCTTTATCTTCTCCAGCCTCTCTCCAACCTCTCCCATATCTCCCTCCGGTTTCCAACCTCGGGCTCGTTACCATTGAACGGCGGAATGAAGGATACCACAGAACGGTGACCTTCCGGCCTCAACGGGCGAAATCACATAAGTCGTAGGGGATTTCCGGACGATCTCCCGTCCGCTCCGCGCCCCCCAAAGGACACGTCAAACGCCATCAACAGACCCGGTGAGAGGCGAGAATCTCCAGCCTTCTCTCGCCGGACCCTCCTCTCGCTCCCCGGCCCGAACGCGCCCCGAGCCCGCCGGACGGGCGAGAAACGGCGGCCTCCCCGTAGGCTGAAAAAGCGAAACCCCCCGTTTCGCGGCGCGAAGGGGTCCTCTCAGGCGCTCTTACCGCAACAGTGCTTGTACTTCTTCCCGCTACCGCAGGGACAGGGGGCGTTCCTCCCCACCTTCTGGGAGCGCGCGGGCTCGGCCCTCTTCCCCCGCTTTCCGCCCTCCCCCTCCACCACGCGCAGGGAAGGCCTCTCCTCCACCCTGGCCAGGCGCACATGGAACATGTAGCGGAGGAACTCTTCCTGGATGTTGAAGATGAGCTCCTGGAAGGTGCGGAAGGCCTCGTTCTGGTATTCCACCAGGGGGTCGCGGCCGGCGAAGGAGCGCAGGCCCACGCTGTCCCGGAGGTGGTCCATGTCGTAGAGGTGGTCCCGCCAGCGGTTGTCGATGACCCGCAGCATGACCAGGCGTTCCAGCTCCCGGATGTCCTGGCCCTGCTCGGCGAACTCCCTCTCCCGCCGCTCGTAGACCTCCAGGGCGTCCTCCACCAGGGCGTCGCGCAGGGCCTCCGGGGTGACGCTGTCCAGGTCTATCTGGGAGGGCTCGAAGGTCACGGGGTAAACGCTCCTCAGATAGCGGAAGAGGCCCTCCAGGTCCCAATCCTCGGGATGGGCCTCGGCGTCGACGTGACCGGCCACGGCGGAGCCGATCACCTCCTCTATCATCTCTCGCACGCGGGAATGGATGTCCTCCCCCTCCAGGATGCGCCTCCGCTCCCCGTAGATCACCTCCCGCTGGGTGTTCATGACGTCGTCGTACTTGAGGAGGTTCTTGCGCATCTCGAAGTGGTTGGCCTCCACGTTCTTCTGCGCCGTCTCTATGGCCCGGGTGACCATCCTGTTCTCGATGGGCAGGTCGTCGGGGAGGCGCAGGCGGTCCATGAGGGAGGCCACGGTGTGAGAGGCGAAAACGCGCATGAGGTCGTCCTCCAGTGAGAGGTAGAAGCGGGAGACGCCGGGGTCACCCTGGCGGCCGGAACGGCCCCGGAGCTGGTTGTCGATGCGCCGCGCCTCGTGCCTCTCCGTGCCCAGGACATAGAGCCCGCCGAGCTCGATGACCTTCCTCTTCTCCTCCTCGCAGCGCGCCGTGACCTCGGCCAGCTTGCGCTCCCACTCCTCCCAGGGGATGCCTTCCTCCTCCAGCGTCCTCCTCCAGGCCTCCTCGTCCATCTCCACCCGGCCCAGGAGCTCCTTCTGGGCCAGCATACGCGGGTTGCCGCCCAGCATGATGTCCGTTCCCCGGCCGGCCATGTTGGTGGCGATGGTCACCGTCTTCAGGCGGCCGGCCTGGGCAACGATCTCCGCCTCCCGGGCGTGGTGTTTGGCGTTCAGCACCTGGTGGGGGATGCCCCGCTTGCGGAGCATGGCCGAGAGGCGCTCCGACTTCTCGATGGAGATGGTCCCCACCAGGACCGGCTGGCCGCGCTCGTAGCAGGAGGCTATATCCTCCACCACGGCCCGGAACTTGGCCTCCTCCGTCTTATAGATGACGTCGTTCTTGTCCTCCCGGATCATGGGGAGGTTGGTGGGGATGACCACCACCTCAAGGCCGTAGATCTCCTCGAACTCCGCCGCCTCGGTGGCCGCCGTGCCGGTCATGCCCGCCAACTTCTCGTACATGCGGAAGTAGTTCTGCAGGGTGATGGTGGCCAAGGTCTGGTTCTCCTGCCTCACGCGCAGCCCCTCCTTGGCCTCGATGGCCTGGTGCAGGCCGTCGCTCCACCGTCTCCCGGGCATGAGCCTCCCGGTGAACTCGTCCACGATGACCACCTGACCGTCGGTGACCACGTAATCAACGTCGCGGCGGTAGAGCTCCTTGGCCTTCAGGGCGTTGTGCAGGTGGTGCACCAGGGGGGTGTTGAGGTGATCGTAGAGGTTGTCCACCCCCAGCATGGCCTCCACCTTGCGTATCCCTTCCTCGGTGACGGAGACGGTGCGCGTCTTCTCCTCCACCTCGTAGTCCACCCCCGGCTTGAGGCGGGGAGCGATGGAGGCGAACTGCCGGTAGAGGCGCGCCGACTCCTCGGCCGCCCCGGAGATGATCAGGGGGGTACGGGCCTCGTCGATGAGGATGGAGTCCACCTCGTCCACGATGGCGTAATGGTGCCCGCGCTGTACCATCCCCGCCAGGGAGACCTCCAGGTTGTCCCGCAGGTAGTCGAACCCGAACTCGTTGTTGGTCCCGTAGGTCACGTCGGCGGCATAGGCCCTACGCCGCTGCTCCTTGGGCATCTGGGCCTGGATGAGCCCCACGGAGAGGCCCAGGAAGCGGTAGATGGCCCCCATCCACTCGCTGTCCCGGCGGGCCAGGTAGTCGTTGACCGTGACCACGTGCACGCCCTTCCCCTCCAGGGCGTTGAGGTAAACGGGCAGGGTGGCCACCAGGGTCTTGCCCTCGCCGGTCTTCATCTCCGCGATCTTCCCCTGGTGGAGGACGATCCCGCCCATGATCTGGACGTCGAAATGGCGCTGGCCCAGGGTGCGCACCGCCGCCTCCCGGACCACGGCGAAGGCCTCGGGGAGCAGGTCGTCCAGGGACTCACCCCGCTCCAAGCGGGACTTGAACTCGCCCGTCTTGGCCCGCAGCTCCTCGTCGCTCAGGCGCTGCACCTCGGGTTCCAGCGCGTTCACCAGCCGGACGGTCTCCTCCAGCTGCTCCAGCCTCTTGCGCTCCCCCATGCGCAGCACCTTGCCCAGCGCCTTGAGCATCCTCCGTTCCTCCTCCCGGGCTCCACGGCATCTTACGGCGCATCTTCACAAGGGTAAGGGCCCATGTATCCGGCGGATATATCCCTCCTACAGGGCCCGCCACTCTCTCCTCATATTCTACACTCGATGGGCGTGTCGGGTTCTCATCCCGTCCTGGTAAGACGCTTATAATTGGCCTTTCAGGAAACGAGACCCTTTCCCCCTGCCGGGTGCAACCTTCGAATTCTCGGTTGCCCTCTACCTCCACGGAATGCACTCCTCTGCATTCCGCCCGGTTACGTCCGGCGGAAGGGAGCCTTTTCCCGGACGACTTATTTCTTACCGCCCATTTTCTTCCATGGATGTTCCGGACGGTATTTGACGGCAGCCGGCCCTTTTAGCAAGAGTCGCCAAAACCGCCTTTCCGCGACATCTTCCTTATTCCTTATGGTAATAATTACCATACAGGTTCCTTCTCTGGACATGCCGGGCAGCATGGACCCGCCTCCGAGACAGCCCTCACACCCCGGAAAAGCGGCTTCGTCATCGGCAGGGCGAAGACCGACCTCCGTCCAATCCGTCACGGTTGAAGCTCGACCCGACCCGGACGAAGGCCGGATGGGAGTTAACCGGTGTGGCGTTCGTGGGGCGGATCAGCTCACATCCGCTAACCACTCCACTCCGGGCAGCAGGCCCTCACTCCCGCTCCTCCTCCCGGAAGATCTCCTCCAAGGTCTCCTTGAGCTCCTCCTCTTCGAGCACCTTGGCCCGCTGCCTTATCTCCCTCTCCGGGCGGCGCCTGGCGCGCTCCTGGGCCTCCAGCACCTGGGCCATGGTGCGCAAGACCATGGAGTCGTACCTGCGCCCCCTCTCCAGGCTCATCTCCTCGAGGGCCTCGGCCCTGGACAGCCGGTTCCTGGCCCGGTTGGTCAGGATGTCGTAATCCGTGGCCGCGGCGATGATCCTGGCGCCCACCGGAAGCCTCGCCCCTCCCTCCTCCTCGGGTGAGGGATGGTGGTGCCGCACTATGCGGGCTATGGGCGCGAGGCGGGGCACCTTCTCCAGCACTCGCGCTCCCCGCTCCGCGTGTTCCTCTTCCTCACCCGGGCCCGCCTCGACACGCCCTATATCGTGGAGGGCGGCGGCGTAACGGATATCCCGTACCTCTTCCGCGGATAGCCCCATCTCCCGCGCCACTTCGGCGGCCAGGTTGCTAACCCGGCCGGAATGGCCGGGCATGCCCCTGCCCAGGTCGAAGGCGTCACCGATGACCAGGAGGGTGGAGAAGTAACGGTCGTCCAGTTCCTTGTCCCGGTTGGATTCCGCGCGCACCAGCAGTAGGGGGATGAAGAAGACCAGGAAGTTGAACCAGGGGATGCGGGGGAAATAGAGAGCCATGAGCGCCCCCGCCCCGGCTATGGCCAGGTAAACGGGGAAGGTCTGGCGCGCGTGCTGGGGAAGGACGGCGCGCCAGTTGCCGCGGCCGGCCACGGCCATCTCCACCGAGGAGGTGAGCATCTCCCCCAGGTAGAAGGCCAGGGCCATGGCCAGGAAAGCGACGGGGAAGACCAGAGCCCGGTGCATCACCGCGGGGTTGTAGTAGGTCGAGAAGACGTTCTGTGCCGTGGGAGAGTCGGAAAAATACTCCGGATACGCCTTCCACGAGTACTCCCAGCCCAGGAATATGAGGGCCCGGTAGACCAGCCCGGCAAGGGCGACGATGTATGTCCGCTGCACGATATGCAGGAAATCCCCCTCCTCGGACCGCTGCACCCGGTAGAGGACGCGCCCCAGCAGGCTTCCCACCAGGAAGACCCATACCGCCTCGGGAAGGGGTCTTATGGCCAGGACGCAAAGGAGCACGGCCATGCCCAGCCGGAGCGGCCTCCCCCACGGGAACTGTACCCTCCAGGTCTCCAGGAAGGCCAGGAAAGCGATGAGCCCGATGGTGCGGACCGGGTCGAGGTCCCCCCACTTGACCAGAGCGGCGCACACCCCAAGAACCGCCAGGAAAGCGGCCGCGGAGAGGTACTTCAGGGCCGTGGAACGGGCCTTGTTCATCACCGCTCACCCCCTTCCTCCCGCTCCGGGGCGCTTTCCGGCGCCTCACCTCCGGGGATTCCGGGTGTCCCGTGATCCCCGCTCTCCATCCCGGTGTCGCCAGGTGGGGATTCCCCGAGATGTGCTTCCTCGCTTTCCGGCGGCCCCTCTTCCTCCAGGGCCCGCAGGGCTTCCCTCTCCAGGCGTTCCCTGGCCTCCCTGCGTTCGCGCAGCCTCTCCTCGCGGCGACGCGCCCTCCTTCCCCTCCGGGCTGCAGGAGCCCGCAGCTCCGGCGGGGAGGCGACCTTCTCCACGTGCTCCTCCACCCGTACCTCGGCCCGCTCCTCCTCTCCCGGCGCCGCCCTTACCGCGGCAGGGGCACCAGACACAGCGGCCTCCTCCAGAGCGGCCAGGAAATGCTCCACCACCTGGGGATCGAACTGCAACCCGCTGTTCTGGCGGAGTTCCGCCACCGCCATCTCGTGCGTCTTGGCCTCCCGGTAGGGGCGGGTACGGGTCATGGCGTCGTAGGCGTCGGCCACGGCGATGATGCGCGCCCCGAGGGGGATGGTCTCCCGGGCCAGGTGATCTACGTAACCGCCGCCGTCGTAATACTCGTGGTGGTGTCTGACGGCGTCGGCCATATCCGCGAGGTAAGGGACCTCCTCCAGCCGGGAACTGCCCTCCAGCGGATGCTTCTTCACCTCCTCGAACTCCTCCTCGTCCAGGCGTCCCTCGCGCATGAGGATGCGGAGGGGCACCGCAGCCCTCCCCAGGTCGTGCAGAAGAGCGGCGTGGCGGAGCCGGCTCACCTCGTAGAAAGGTAGTCCCATCCTCCTAGCGGTCATGACCACGTACTCCGCCACCCGCAACGCGTGCCCGTCAAGGTAGGGCTCCCGGCGCTCCAGGTATGTGACCAGGGTCTCCAGGCTGCGGTCGTAGGACTCCAGCAGCTCGATGTTCTTCCCGGAGAAGTACCAGGCGGTACCCAGCAGGGCGGTGAAGGAGAGGACGGCGAAGAAGCCGCGCAGGTACTCGACCGTGGAGCCCACCACGATGGGCTTCCCCGCAGCGTCCAGGATGGCCCTCCCCTCCACGTCCTGCAGGACGTGAAAGGCGTTCTGGGCGTAGATGATCCCCACGCTCAAGCCGACCAGTCCATAGACGAGCTGGTTTGGGAGGAGCCTCAGGGCATCGGCCTTAAGGAAACGCGCCGGCTCCAGACCCCGCTTGAGACGCAGGGCGAGGGCCATCCCCCCGGTGTTCAGGACCCAGAAGACGGCGGCCGCGGCCAGGGCCGGGAGGACGGACCTCATGCCCTCCTCCAGGGTGAAAGCCCGAGATGAGCCTCCCAGGACATGGTAGGTGGCCGAGGCCACCCAGACGGCCAGCGAATACATGGCCCCGTTGAAGAGGGCCGTTTCCGGCGAGACCCTTTCCTCCCCGCGCCCCAACCTGAACCCCCCGCAGAGGGCCACGATCATCGCCGAGGGGGTGTTCAGCGCGGTCAGGGCGGCGAAGATGACGATGATCCCGTAGGTGGACCTCCCGCCAAGGGCCATCCTCTCCCCCATGCTCTCGCAGAGGATTATGGAGATGCCTAGGAGGACCACCGAAAACCAGAGCACCGGCTGGTCGTCGGCCAGCGTCAGGAAGAGGATTATCCCCAGGGCGGCCAGCCAGCCCAAAAGGCCCACCGGCGTGAGAATCCTGCCCTTCGCGCCGATCTCCGGGCGCGAGAGCCTCTCCCTCGGCTCCTCGCCTCTCTCGCCCCTCTCCGCCCGTTCGGGCGCGCTACCGTCCTTATCCGTCACTTCCAACCCTCCGGTGTCTCAAACTCGCCGGCCCGCTCCCGGGACGGACGGTGGGAGGGAGCGTTCCTCCATCCCCTCCCCGCGGGAGCGGGTCTCTGGAAAGGCTGCTCACCCCCGCGCGCCGCTCCTCCCGCGTGTTCACAGCCTCATGGACGCTCCCCGGCGCACCACGTAGTCCAGGAGTTGCCGCAGGATGTCCAGAAAGCGCCTCATGGCTTCAACCTCCCGGCTCGATCAAACCGTAGTTCCCATCCCTTCTTCTATAGACGACGTTGGTTTCCTCCGTCTCCGAGTTTATAAAGACGAAGAAGTCATGTCCCACCAGCTCCATCTGCAAGCAGGCCTCCTCGGGAGTCATGGGCTTGAGGGGAAAGCTCTTGGTCTTCACGATCACCGGCTCCCTCTCCTCTTCCTCCTCCGGAAGGACGGCAGGTTCCTTGAAGGGGTTCCGGGCGTGATGGTGGCGGTCGATGACCTTCCTCTTCACCTTGCGGGCTTGACGTTCCAGTTTGGCGCACACCAGGTCGATGGCCTGGTACATGTCGGAGGCGCTCTCCTTGGCCCTTATCACCGGCCCGCTGGAGAAGATGGTCACCTCCACAACCTGGTTCTCCTGTATCTTGGGGTTCTTCTCCACGCTCAGCTCTATCTCCGTCTTGATGATGCGGTCCAGGTATTTCCCGACCCGCCCCACCTTCTCCGTGGCGTAATCGCGCAGGGCATCGGTTACCTCCAGGTTCTTCCCCTTGACGATGATCTGCATGTCCTCTTCTCCCTTCCTCCTCGCGTAAAAAGCCCATACCACGGGTCAAGGTATGGGCCTGCGACCGATCGCCTTCCGCTGCCGCAACCTCTTCGCGAGGTCCCCGCCGGCGACGCGCATTAGGTTAACACAAGAGGTCATAGGTTGTAATCCCCGCCAACCCCGGAGCCGGAGCTCACGGCACGAGCCATCTCCTCCCCCAGTGCCCTGCCGCGACGCTCCCCCGGGTGCCTTTTGGGCGCCTCTAAAGAGGAAGGCTTCGAAGCCCGGCTGACCTGGTCTTTGCCCCCACACTCGCCTGCTGAGCGGCTCGCAGCGGGAAGGAATACCCCGCGGGAACGTCTCCTCGCCCGCCACTACTACGCTTCTCCGGCTCTCCGGCCGGGCAGGACTTACCCCTAAGCCGCACCATGCTCA
Source organism: Candidatus Solincola tengchongensis (assembly GCF_015711935.1). NCBI lineage: Bacteria > Bacillati > Actinomycetota > Candidatus Geothermincolia > Candidatus Geothermincolales > Candidatus Geothermincolaceae > Candidatus Solincola > Candidatus Solincola tengchongensis. The sequence continues at coordinate 15,841 of NZ_JACVJJ010000062.1, read as the reverse complement.
CCAACCAAGAGTTGGCTTACGTGGGTCGTTTCGCCTGCGGCTGGCATCGACTTTCAACCACAGACCCGGGTCGAAGCCTTCCGACCCTATTATAAAGCATGCGGCGGCCCATGCGGCGGCCCAAGGCCTCGGCGGGTCCTCCTACGGGCTCTGTGCCCCGCAAGCCGGGCGGAGCGGCGTTTCCTCAAGTTCTGACGCTCGAGAGACCAACCCTTTCGTGCCCTCGACTCTGCCTGTTCTTCCAGGATGACAGGTTTGCCTCTCAATACCCTCCCACCCGAACGGCGTTCATAAAGATGGATCCCTGAGGTATTGTCGGGGCACACTTAACACTCTTTCGTGGGGGTGTCCGATCAGCGGAGGCTGTCGGCTATGATGCGGCCCAGCAGTTTCCCGGCCACCTCCTCGCTGGGCACCCGATAACGCGCTTCCCTTATGGCTTTCCTCAGGACGCGTACCTTCTCGCTCCGGACCTCGGGTAGATGCTGGATCCTGGCGAGCAGGAGGTTAACGGTGTCGGGATCCCGGTAGGCGCTCTTGCCTTCGTGATAAGCGGTCTCGGACAGCCGGTGGAGGGAATTCCTTATCTCGCGGTCGGATATTTGCATCTTCGTCCCCTCCTTTCTGGCTTCCGAATATGTTATCGGCATCGCCGGGCGGCGCTTTGAACGGAAAATAGGGCAGAGCCTTTTCCTCCTATCCCGCCTTCCGCCACATCCCTGGCCAGGACGCAGGCCGCCACGGAACGCACGCCCGCTCTCTTGAGGGCCGTGGCGCACTCGGAAAGGGTGTAACCCGTGGTCATCACGTCGTCAACTAGGAGCACCTCGCGAGGAAGGCGAGGTCCATCCACGGCCCTGAAGGCTCCCTTTACGTTTTCACGGCGCGCCTTGAGGTCGGAGGAGGCCTGGGTGGGGGCATGCCTGGTCCGCACCAGCAGCGTGCGGTGAGGAAGCCCCAGTGCCTCCGCCACCGCCCGGGCCAGAAGCTCCGCGTGGTCGTAACCCCTTGACCTCCTGCGTCGGGGGTGCATGGGCACGTGGGTAACGCAGGGGGCACCGCCCCCCAGGTGGGGAGCCATGGAGGTGGCGGCCATGAACCCTAGTGGCCTGGCCAGCCTCCAGATCCCGCCGTATTTCATGCGGTGTATGGCCCTGCGCAGGGGGTCCTCGTACAGCGCCAGCGCCCGGCATAGGTCCAGTTTGCGGACCCGCCCGCGGCACTGTCCACACTCCTCCACATCGTAGAGGGTCGGCTTTCCGCACCGAAGGCACGCCGGCCCCCTGATGTAGGGAAGGCGCGCCGTGCAATTGGGGCACAACAGCCGCCCCGCGTAACCGCCGCAGCCCGCGCAGCGAGTGGGGAAGATGAGCTCGGCAAGCGTCCCATGATTCATCATGTTATATATATTATATAACTATTATATTTTAATCAACATCTCCCCAACGACCTGCCTTGTGGTGAAGGGCCGGTTTTCATCGCCAACTCCCTGGCGATCTTCAGCTCCTGGGACGTTGGGAATCATCCGGAACTTGCCGCCGATCTTTCTTCCGTTGGAGGTCCCGGTGCGCCAAAAGCTTCCGGGCGACCTTCGATTCCGATGGAGGTTCAGGTGCATAACGAGCCCAACGGCGGCCCTTTCTTCCGTGGGAGGTCCCGATGCTTCATGAACTTAACGGCAGGGGAAAAGGCGGGGATGAAGACCTCGTGTCACACGTGGAAGCCGTGAGGGTCGCCAGTGGCGGATAACGGTCCTCCCCGCGCCTCAATCCTCGGGGGAGGGGTCCCCCCGGAAGTGGAGGTCCTTGTCCACGAAGGCGCCGGGGACGATGCTCACTCCGGGGTGGATGATGCTCCCCTCGCCGATCACCGCGCGGTGCCCGATCACCGTGTCCGCGAGCAGGGCGGCGCGGTCCCCTATCTCCGCCTCCCATCCCACTATGGTGTCCATGAGGTGGGCTTCCTTGCCCACGTACCCGTTCCCCCATTTGATGCCCCGGTAGAGGATGGCCCCCTCGTCGATGACCGTGCGGTCCCCGATGACCAGGGGCCCGAAGAGGCGGGCCCCCTTCTTCACCACGCAGTGGGCACCGATGCATATGGGGCCCACCATGACCACCCCGTCCTCGATGACCGTGTCCTCCCCGATCCAGACGTCCTCACCGATGCGCACGCCCGGTATGCGCACCTTTACCTTGCCCGTGAGGGCGTCGAAATTGCCCGCCTTGTACTCCTCGAAGCTCCCCACATCGTTCCAGTAATCGGAGTGGCGGTACCCGTAGAAAGCGATGCCCTCCTCCAGGAAGCGCGGGAAGAGCTGGGAACCGAAATCGTAGAACTCCCCCTCGGGGATCATGTCCAGCACCGCGGGCTCGAACACGTATATCCCGCTGTTGGCCAGGCGGCTCCTGGCCTCCTCCGGGGCGGGTTTCTCCTGGAAACCGACGACGCGCGCCTCCTCGTCCAGGAGGACCACACCGTACTTGGAGGGGTCCTCCACGGGGGTGACCACCAGGGTGGCCGTGGCCCCCTTCTCCCGGTGAAAGGCCACCAGCGAGGTGAGGTCCAGGTCGGTGAGGGCGTCCCCGCTGATGACCAGGAAGGTGTCGCCCCCCAGTTCCGGCCCCAATTTCTTGACCCCTCCGGCGGTCCCCAAGAGCTCCGGTTCGTGGGAATAGGTTATGGACACTCCCCACTTGCCCCCGTCGCCGAAATAATCGGTGATCACCTGGGGATGGTAGTGGAGGTTGACGTATATCTCCCGGAAGCCGTGACGGGCCAGAAGCTCCACTATGTGCTCCATCACCGGACGGTTGACGATGGGCACCATGGGCTTGGAGATCTCCTCCGTGAGGGGGCGGAGGCGGGTGCCCAGCCCCGCGGCCAGGATCATGGCCTTCATCCCTCGTGCCTTTCCTTCCGGGAAGACTGCCCGGCTCCGTGAGGCCCGTCTTCCAGGGCGATCTCCACAACCCGACGCATCGAGCCTCTCACTCTCCGAGGATAAACCCCGCTCAATCCCCTGTCCATCCACGCCGCTCCGTCTCTTGCCAGCACGCAGCGATCCGTTCCCCAGACGTTCATGCCCCTCCCGGGGGGTCCTCCAAGAGACGGCGGAGGCTTTCCGTATAGGGCTTCCGGGCCACGCCCCGCTCGGTGATGATGGCCGTGATCAGCTCGGCTGGGGTGACGTCGAAGGCGAAATTGCGCGCCGTCACTCCTTCGGGAACCGTCCGCCGTCCTCCCCAGTCGGTGACCTCCGCGGCGTCCCGCTCCTCGATGGGGATGGCGCTTCCCTCCGGGACCTCCGGGTCCAAGGTGGAGATAGGGGCGGCTATATAGAAGGGTATCCCGTGCCGGTGCGCCAGGACGGCCAGGGTATAGGTGCCGATCTTGTTCGCCGTGTCCCCGTTGGCGGCGATACGGTCCGCCCCCGTGACCACCGTGTCCACCTCCCCGCGGGACATGAGGTGGCCGGCCATGTTGTCGCAGATGACCGCCATGTCCACCCCCTCCCGCCGCAGCTCCCAGGCGGTGAGCCGCGCCCCTTGCAGGAGGGGCCGTGTCTCGTCCACCCACACGAAGCGGACCTTCCCCCTCCGGAAACCCTCCTTGATCACCCCGAGCGCGGTGCCGAAAGAATAGGTGGCCAGGCCTCCGGCGTTGCAGTGGGTGAGCACCCGGCAGCCCTCGGGGAGCAGCTCTGCTCCAAGGCTCCCGATGGCCCGGTCGGCGGCATCCTGCTCCCGGGCTATGCGGTGGGCCTCCTCGAGGAGGTCGCGGACAAGACCGTCCGGAGAGGACCTCTCCGCCGCGAGGCGCATGCGTCCCACCGCCCAGGGCAGGTTGACCGCCGTGGGCCGGGCCGCCGCCAACTCCCGGCAGGCCCTCTCCACCTCCTCGCCCCCACCCTCCAGGGCGGCCAGGACCACCCCGTAGGCGGCGGCGATGCCGATGGCCGGCGCTCCCCTCACCCGCATGTCGCGGATGGCCTCCCTCACCTCCGGCCAGCGGCCCAGGCGGAGGTAGACCTCCTCCCCCGGGAGGCGGGTCTGGTCGAGGAGGACCACCCGGCCATCCTCCCAGTCCACGGCGCGGAACTCCTTGCCCTTTCCCACGGCCTGCCTCTCTCACCCTCTGTCGTGCTCGGCCGAAACCATTGCTCACACAAGCATCGCACCGCCATCGTCAGGGTCCTGCAGCGACAAACGGTGCCGGGTTGTACCCCTTCCGGCGCACGTCGTTTGCGCCTCCTCCGTTCTTCTTGTGTCTCGGGCGGCTCCATGCCCGGCGCACCGGATCATGCCTCTATCCCCAATGCCTCTTTCCCCGGAAAGAGAGGTGAATCAGGTCCCCATCTCCCAGGAGGAGAGGTATTGCTCCTGCTCCGGGGTGAGGGAGTCGATCTCGATGCCCATGGAGGCCAGCTTGAGGCGGGCGATCTCCCGGTCCAGCTCCTCGGGCACGTCGTAGACCACCCGGTCCAGTGAAGCGTGGGCCTTCCTCACGTACTCCACGCAGAGGGCCTGATTGGCGAAGGACATGTCCATGACCGAGGCGGGATGTCCCTCGGCGGCGGCCAGGTTGACCAGCCGCCCGTCGGCCAGAAGGTAGAGGCGCCTGCCGTCCGGGAGGAGGAACTCCTCCACGTTCTCACGCACCCGCCGTCGCGACGCGGCCATCTCCTCCAGGGCGGGGATGTCGATCTCCACGTTGAAGTGGCCGGAGTTGGCCAGGATGGCCCCGTCCCTCATCACCTGGAAGTGCTCCCGCCGCAGGACGTGGATGTCCCCGGTGACGGTGATGAAGAGGTCGCAGGTGGCCGCAGCCTGAAGAGAGGTGGTCACCTGGAAGCCCTCCATGACCGCCTCCAGCGCACGCAGGGGGTCGGTCTCCACCACGGTGACCAGGGCCCCCATCCCCCGGGCCCGGGAGGCCACCCCCCTCCCGCACATCCCGTACCCGAAGACGGCCACCCTCCTTCCGGCGAGCAGCACGTTGGTGGCCCGCAGGACCCCGTCCAGGGTGGACTGGCCGGTGCCGAAGCGGTTGTCGAAGAGGTGCTTGGTCATGGCGTTGTTCACTGCGATGACCGGGTAGAGGAGCACCCCCGCTTCGGCCATGGCCCGCAGGCGGATGACCCCGGTGGTGGTCTCCTCCGCCCCTGCCCACACCTCACGGGCCTGCTCCTTCCTCTCCGCGTGCAGGGTGGAGATGAGGTCCGCGCCGTCGTCCATGGTCACGTGGGGCCGGGTATCCAGGACGGCGTTGATGTGCGCGTAATAGGTCTCCTTGTCCTCCCCCCGGATGGCGAAGACCGGGATGCCGTGATGCTTGACCAGGGAGGCGGCCACGTCGTCTTGGGTGGACAGGGGGTTGGAAGCGCACAGGGCCACCTCCGCTCCGCCTGCCCGGAGGGTGAGCATGAGGTTGGCGGTCTCCGTGGTCACGTGCAGGCAGGCACCCACCCGCATCCCCTCCAGGGGCTTCTCGCGCCGGAAACGCTCCCGGATGAGGCGCAGGACGGGCATGTCCCGTTCCGCCCACTCGATCCTCAGCTTCCCTTCCTCGGCCAGGCCGATGTCGGCGATATGGTAGTCCATCTCCGCTCCTTCTTTCTTCCGGGTCCATGCCCGGTATTCACCAGTCCCCTATTTCCCGTTTCCCAAGCCCCTACCGAGCACTGCCATCCTACGCCCAGAACCCCTAGGGCCTATCCCCGTCGCGCAAGAGGGGAACCCGGATCTCCGCCCTTGCGCTCTCAGACCCTCTCCCGCCAGTAATCCAGGGTGTCCTTGAGCGTCTTCTCCAGGGGTATCTCCGGCTTCCATCCGGTCAGCTCCCGGAACTTGGTGCAGTCGCAGACCAGGAGCTCCACGTCGGAAGGCCGCATGCGCTCCGGGACCGGGCGGACCTCTATCTCCCGATCGGTGAAGGAGAGGAGGATGTCCAGCATCTCCCGGATGGTCACCGCCCGCCCGGAGCCGATGTTGTAGACCTCCCCCGGCTCCCCCTTCTCCAGGGCCAGCCAGTAGGCCTTGACCATGTCCCGAACGTCGGTGAAGTCGCGGCGGGCGTTGAGGTTGCCCACCTCGATGACCGGCTCCTTCTTCCCCTTCTCTATCTCCGCGATCTGCTTGGCGAAGTTGCTGGTCACGAAGACGTGTCCCCGCCGCGGCCCCTCGTGGTTGAAGGCCCGGGTGCGCACGGTGTAGAGGCCGTAACTCCGGTGGTACTGGTAGGCCAGCATGTCCTGGGCCACCTTGCTCACCGCGTAGGGGGAGAGGGGGCGCAGAGGGTTCTCCTCGGTGATGGGTGTCTCGTCCTCGAAGACCAGGCCGTACTCCTCGCTGGAGCCCGCCACGTGGATGCGAGCCTTGAGGTCCAGGTCTCGCATGGCCTCGAGGAGGTTGAGCTCGGAGATGATGTTGGTGAACAGGGTCTCCGCCGGGGCCTTCCAGGAGGTGGGCACGAAGCTCTGTGCCGCGAGGTGGAAGATGTACTCCGGTCTCACCTCCTCCAGGGTCTTGCGGACGGCCACGGCGTCGCGAAGGTCGCAGTCCACCAGGCACACCCGGTCCAGTATGCCCTCTATGTTCTCCATGCGCGACCTCCAGCGCACCGTCCCGAAGACCTCGACGTCCCCGCGAGAGAGGGCGTACTCCGCCAGGTGGCTGCCCACGAAACCGGTGATGCCCGTGATCAGGATGCGCAAGGTCTTTCCTCCTTCTTCAAGTCCAGACTATGCCAGCCTTCACCTCTTCCAGGTCCTTGTCCCCTCTTTCTCCAGTCCTCGACCGCCTCTTGGTAGCTCCCGGCCCCGCCCCATCCCGCCTGGATAACGCCCCTCCCTCCTCCACTCCAACCCTGGATATCATAACTGCCCTATTATACGGCAACCACCACGGCTGCATACCCGCCTCGGGCCCGAGAAGGAAGAGCCGCTATTCCGGAGCGGGTTCGAGCCCCCCACCGGCGCAGGGTCCTCCCGGGTCCTCACCGCCTTGCGATCCGATGATGAGGCCCACCTCATCTCCGGCGTCATCAAAGACGGGCCTCTCAATATTTATGGCATTCGCCCGGTTGGCCTCTCTTCCGGAGAGCGGGCGAACACGGATTCCGGCTCCCTTCTCGTCCCGGCCGGGCCCAATCCCCTTTCCCGGGAATCGAGGGAAACGAACCGAACGAGCTTCAGCGAAGTACTCCGTTCCCGAGCCGGGCTCCATGCCGTTTCAGCCCGATTCGAAGAACCGGCTGATCTACCCATCTCACCCAAGAGGCCTAAACCGTCCGTAACCATCCCCCGGTTAACGCAAGGAGGGGAGGCACATCCGCATCCGACCCAAAAGGAAAAGGCTTGGCCCGGATCAGAATTTCAAGGTCTCGGGGGGGATTTCCGCTCCCGGCCAGACCCGGATGCCGCAGCGCAGGTCGTTGTCGTCTCCCACCCTGACGCCCTCCCCGAGAACCGCCTGGTCCGAGACGTGGACCCTTTCCCCCAAGCGGACGCCGCGGGAGAGCACGCACCTGCGGAGGATGCAGCCGGGGCCTATATCACACCCCTCGTGCAGTACCGCTCCCTCCAGGTGGCAACCTTCCCCGACATGGCATCCCGGCCCCAGCACGCAGTTGCTGGACACCGTGGCATGGGCCTCTATGCGGCAGCCGGGGCCGATCACAGTGGGCCCGAAGACCGCCGCCTCGGGGTCTATCTCCGTGCCCTCCCCCACCCATACCGAGGGCTTTATCTCCTCGCCCTCGAACCGGAAGGGGAGGCGCCGCCGCAGGATGTCGTAGTGGGCCTGCAGGTACTTGGCCGGTGTCCCAATGTCCATCCAGTAGGCCTCGCTGGGAAAACCGTACATGGGGACCCCATCCTCGAGGAGCTGGGGAAAGAGCTGCCGCTCGAAGGAATAGGGTTCCCCCTCGGGCACCCTCTCCAAAAGTTCCGGCTCCAACACATAGGTCCCCGCGTTGATGAGGTCGGTGGTCACCTGGTCCCAGCTGGGCTTCTCCAGGAACTCGGTTATCCTTCCCCGATTGTCCAGCGGCACCAGGCCGTAGACCGTGGGGTCCTCAACGCGGGTCAGGTACAGGGTGGCTTTGCCCCCTTTGGAGCGGTGGAAGGCGATGAGGTTGGTGAGGTCCAGGTCGGTGAGCACGTCCCCGTTGAAGACCAGGAAGGTCCCCCGGATGTACCTCTCCACGTTCTTCACCGCCCCGCAGGTGTCCAGTGGCTCTTCCTCCGTCACGTAGATCATCTTCACCCCCAGGTGGCTGCCGTCGCCGAAATGGGACTGGAAGATCTCGGGCAGGTAGGCCGTGGAGAGGATGATCTCCTCCACCCCGTGCCGGCGGCAGAGGTTCACCTGGAACTCCAGGAAGGGCCTGTTCATCATGGGCATCATGGGCTTGGGGGTGGTGAGGGTCAGCGGACGCAACCTCGTTCCCTGCCCCCCCACCAGGATCACCGCCTGCATCTCTCACCTCCGGAAAAGCTCACCCTGTTTCTTCCCTCCACAGTGCGATTCGGACGCGCCTTTTCGGCGTCCCCCACATGCCTCTCGCCGCCTGCAGAAAAACCGGTCCACGAGGAGAACTTCGCCGCGTGCGAAAGGCCCCTGCCGCTGCCCCCTCGCCCCGCTATAGGGTTCCTCACGCCCCGCAGCACACATGTCCCGTGGCGTCAAACAATCCAGAATAATAGGCAATATTGCGTTCACCGGCAAACCCGCCACCATCGGGATATCTCCCTTTCCTCATGTCTGCCTCATCTCCATGTGTGCTTGCTTTGCCAGCATTACGGTAGGCTCTCTCTGCTTTTTCACGCCTTGAGGCGCCCACCGAAACGATTCGGCACCATGGGGCTCAAAGTGCGTGGCTCATTGATGTCCCTCGAGGTTTTACCTTCCCCTCACCGGCTGGCATCCCATCCCGGGCCAGCGGTGAAAGCTCTTTAGCCAACTCCTCTGCGGGACACCTCCAGGTGCCTCGGGCGGGAGCGTGTAAGTTTTCCGCTAGGATCTCAAACCGTCCTCCGCCGCCTTCCCGCATCCTCCCGGTAGCGGGGTACAATCCGCGTCTCTTTCCTTACATGAGGACCCATCCCGGCCCCCTTCGGCGGCGGGTGGTCGACGCCTCTCCAATCATGCCTCGCGGCTGGGTTCCCGCAAGCCGGCGACCTCCTCCCGGCACCATTGGAGGAGGTCCCGTAGCGTCTCCTCCAGAGGGATGGAGGGCTTCCATCCCGTCAGCCCGCACAGCTTCCGGTTGTCGCCCCGCAGGGCGGGGATATCCGCCTTGCGCAATTTGCCGGCATCCACCTCCACCCGGACCGGGACCCGGCTCATGGAGACCAGCAGGTCCAGGACCTCGCCGACCGAACGGTCCTCACCGCTGCAAACGTTATAGACCTCTCCGGGCGTGCCCAGGTTCACCAGTTTCCAGAAGGCCTCCACGAGGTCCCTGACGTCGGAGAAATCCCGGCGTGCCTGCAGGTTCCCCACCCGGATGACCGGCTCTCTCAGTCCGGCCTCTATCTCCGCGATCTGGTGGGCGAAATCGGAGGCCACGAACTCCCGGGTCTGACCGGGCCCGATGATGTTGAAGGCACGGGTAACAACCACTCTGACGCCGTGCACGCGGTGGCAGAAGAGGGCGTGCTCTTCCTGGATGACCTTGCTCAGGGCATAGGGATTGGCGGGGCGCAGGGGCCGGTCCTCGGCGACGGGGAGTTCCTCCTCCCCCACCATCCCGTACTCCTCGGCGGAACAGGCCACGTGCACCACGGGGTCCACTTCCCCCTCCAGCAGGGCATCGAAGACGTTGGCCTGACCCTCCAGGGCCACCCTGTAGGTAAGCCACGGGTTCTCCCAGGAGCGGCGCACGGAACTCTGCGCCGCGAGATGGAAGACGTATTCGGGCCGGAAGTCGCATACCAGCGAGAGAACCTTCTCCCGGTCCAGAACATCGCACACCTCGTAAGCGCAAGCATCCCACGGTTCGGGCTCCCGCGGCGGGTGAAGCCCCAGGCCGAGGACCTCCACCCCCCGCTCCAGGAGGTAACGGGCCAGGTGCCGGCCCACGAACCCGTCCGCCCCGGTGATCAAAGCGCGCTCGGCCATTTAATATTCATCCCCAACGTTGAAAGCAGCATAACAAGTGAAGCTTTCTTAATGGTCACGCATAGAAAACATTTTACACCTTACTCAAGCCATCGTATTTAATGGACATATCAGCCTTCGAAGTTATGTGGAATTCCGCTATTTCATCTTGTACTCCCTCTCAGATTTTTCGTCACTTTCGCGCTCTTAAGGCCCATGTCAGAACAAAACGTGCGGCCAATCCTATAAGCACTATAGGTCTCATAATAGCCCCCCGCCACCCGGCATACCTGCGGCGGAAGAATATGTACATGCTGCGGTGGTGTTCGTAGAGCATGCGCGTTGACTGCTGGGAGCTGGCCCTCCCTATGTGGTGGACCAGGGAGAACCCGGGATGGTAGACCACCTCGTAGCCCGCGGCGCGGAGGCGCCAGCAGAGGTCCACGTCCTCGACGTACATGAAGTATGCCTCGTCGAACCCGCCCACCCGCTCCGCGGCCTCCCGGCGCAGGAGCATGGCCGCCCCGGATACCCAGTCCACCTCGCGCGGCCCGTCGTCCTCCAGGTCCTTCATCTGGTAGGACCTGGTAAAGGGGTTCTCCGGCCATACCTCGCCCAGGAAGCCGTGCACCACGTTCTCCAGCATGGAGGGGAAACGCCGGCAGGACATCTGCCGCGTGCCGTCGGTGTTCAGCACCCGGGGTCCCAGGGCCCCTATCCGGGGGTTTTCCTCCATGTAATCCAGGAGGACCTCCAATCCTCCCTCCACGAACTCCACATCGCTGTTCAGGATGAGGACGTAGGGGCGGTCGGTGGCCCTCATGCCCGCGTTGCAGGCCGAGGCGTAACCTGGGTTCCCCGGGTTTTCCACCAGGCGTACCCAGGGGAATTCCTCCCGCACCATGGCCTGGCTGCCGTCCGTGGAACCGTTGTCCACCACCACCGCTGGGAGTCTCCCCAACCACTCCTCCATGGTTCGGAGGCACCGTCGCAGGTCTTCCCGGGTGTTGTAGTTGATCAATATCGGAGCAACCTGCGCTTCCGACAACTTCCGCAAGCCGCGCTCACCTCGGTTCCGCAAGCATCATCCCGCCGGGCGCGCGGCGGGGTTCACGTTTCGCATCCCTCGGATCACCTCACGCCGTATCGGGGCATCTTCGCATCTTTCAATCAACTCACACCATATCGAGGCATCTTCATGATACAGCGTTATCCCAAAAGCCTCCTTACCCGTTCCCGCCGCTCTTATTCTCCTCGCAGCCGCCGGGGCGAAGGTGAACGCGGGGGCTAGACCTGACCTCCGGACCGCCTTCTCCACAGGCCGTGCAGGTACCCGGCCATCTTGGCCACGTCCACACCGGCAAGAAGGAGAGGGACCGCCGCCGCGGCGGCCGCCTTCTCCGCAGGGGACCTGTCCCGGAGGAAAGCCGGGATGCGCCTCCACCGCCTGCCCGCGTAGAGGCACGCCGGTAGCAGGGCGAGGGGGAAGAAGCGCCTTCCAGCCCGGGAGACCGCCGCCCAGGTCAGCCCCCCGTAGACGGCGAAACGGAGGAGGTGGCGGTGAGGGTACATGCCGGACTCCCCGTCCCCCCGCGCGTAGCGAAAGTACTGTCGCAGGAAGGAGGGCAGATCGGGGCGCATTCGCCAGTAGACCACCGCCTCCGGCCGGAAGGCATGCCTTATCCCCAGCTCCCTCCAGCGGTGGTTGAAGTACATGTCCTCACCTATGTCCAGCCATTCCGGGTAGCCACCCACCCGTTCCCATACCTCCCTGCGAAAGGCCAGGGAACGCGAGGAAGGCATGAAGCGCTCGCCCCTGACCTCCTGGGGCAGGGGAAGGGTCACGGAGGCGCACAGGGCCTCGAACCAGCTCCGGGCAAGGGGCTGGTAAAACCCGGCCACAAGGTCCAGCCCGGGATCCTCGTCAAGGGGAGCGGTGAGGTTCTCCAGCCATCCCGGGTCCAGGACGCAGCCCGCATCGGTCACGGCGATGACATCGTGGCTGGCAAGGGAAACGGCCCGGTTCCTCCCCCTTGCTATATTGCTCCCGGGAAGGATATCCACCCGCACCGGGAAGGGGGCCTCCAAAGCGAGTTCTCGCAGCCTCTCCACCGTCCCGTCCCAGGACCCGCCGTCCACCACCACCACCTCGTCGGGAAGGCGGGTCTGGCAGAGGATGCTCCGCCACCACTCGACGACCGTCCCCGCCTCGTTGAGGACCGTGGCCGCCAGGGTAACCCCAGGTCTTTTCCCCGAACCGCCCTTGCTCCGACCGCCGGGGGAAGGCGCGGGGTTCGTGGAGCTAGGCCTTCCGCCCCCCTCTGCGGTTTCAACCCTGTTCGGGTTGGGGCTTCCGGATCTTGCGCTTATATCCCTATCCGTATGTTTCTTCATTTCACACCTACGATGTCTCGCTTATTGGCGGGTGGAGGGCCGCTCTTTCGGGTTCTCAACCCGTAAGCCCCTTTAAAAACCGCCGTCCAGGCTTTCGCGCGGGGAAGGGACCCGTCAAGCCGCCCATGACCGTCTCCGTAGAGGGGAAGGCGCGCTCGTCTTATCCGCCCTCCAGGACGCGGTCGTACACCCGGCGCACCTTGCGGGCCGCCTCCTCCCAGGTGAAGAGGTTCGCCCGTTCGCGCCCCCTCTCCACCAGCCGGGCACGGAGGGAGGGGTCCCGCAACACGGCCTCCACCCGGTCCGCGATCTCCGCCGGGTCCAAAGGGTCCTCCACCAGCAGGGCGGCATCCCCCACCACCTCCGGCAGGGAAGCACGATTGGAGGTGACCACCGGAACCCCGCAGGCCATGGCCTCGAGCGGCGGTAGCCCGAAGCCCTCGTATATGGAAGGAAATACCAGAAGGTCGGCCTGCACGAGCAGGGACTTGAGGCGTTCGTCGGGCACGTAACCCGTGAAGACGATCTCCTCCTCCATGCCCAGGTCCGTGACCCGGCGCATGAGCTTGCGGTATTCGGCGTTGTTCAGCCTTCCCAGCCCTCCGCCCCCGATGACCGCCAGCCGGTGCTCGAACCCCCTCCTCCGCAGGAGCACGAAGGCCTCCACCAGGGTGGCCAGGTTCTTGCGGGGGTGCAGGTTCCCTATGTAGGCCAGGTAAGGCCGTTTCAGGCAGTAGGCCCGCAGGGCCAGCTCCATCTCCTCCGGGCCGGGCGTACGGCGGAAGACGGGGTCGAGCCCGGGATAGACCACCTCCATCCTCTCCTCGGGCAGCCCGTAGACCTCGGCGAGCTCGCGGGCGGTGAAGCGCGAGTCGGTGAGCACCACCCTGGACCTCTCCAGCAGGCGAGGAAGGGAGCTTATGAAACGCCGGATGCCCTTGCTCTGCATCTCCGGGAAGCGCACGAAGTTGATGTCGTGCACCGTGGAGACCAGCCTCGCCTTTCTCAGCGCGGGAGCCTGGTAATTGGTGGCGTGGAAGATGTCGAAATCGCCGAGGAGCCTCTCGGCCGGAAGGGCGTCTGTGCGCTTCCACAGGCGGTAATAGAGGAAGTTGGCGGGGAGGTTGAAGCCGCGCGCCTCCAACCCCGGCAACTCGGGGGCCAGCCTGCTGAGGCGGTGGCCAGCGCGCAGGGAGAGGGCGAAGAGCCCCAGCTCAAGCCGGGGGTCGACCTTCAGGAGGTGGGCGAGGAGGTTCTCGGTGTAATGCCCTATCCCCGTCTTCTCCAGGAGGAAGGGGGTCCCGTCGAAGATAACCCTCATCCCGCCACCCGCCTTCTCCCGGGAACCGCTGTCAGGGCGAGGTCTGGCTCCACTGTCCCCAGTTGATGAGGATGATGCCCAGGACGATGGCCGCAACCCCCAGCCAGTTGAGCGCGATGATCTCCCGGCCCTCGAAGAAACGATCGTAGAGCATGACCACGATGTAGGTGAGGCTGACGAAGGGATAAGCCACTCCCAGCGGGACATCGGTGAGCACTATGAGCCAGAAGAGGGCCGAGGCCACGAAGAGGACCAGCCCCAGGATCACCATCCAGGTGGTGGCTATCTCCCTGATGAAGGTCGCCGGCTTGCGCATCAGCTGTCCGGCGTTCATCCCCGTGCGCTCCTTCACCTCGGCCATCCCCCGCCGCAGGCATATCTGGCCGCTTATGGCCAGGGCCACGCTGATTAGGATGACGAGATAAGACATGGGTTTGACGGCCGCTTCCATCACTCCTCCTCGTTCGATCACACCCGCACGCCCAACGGCGATCTATGCAAACCGCTTTCTGTGGCGTCTTCCCCGTCCCCAGCGACGCAAAGGTATTATAGCAGCCTTACGCGACGCTCCTTTTTCCCGCGCCGTGGAAGAATCCGGTCCACTCAACCTGATGAATCATTGTGCCTCGACCCAGACCGCCGGCCTCTCGATGGGGAAGGGCGGCTGCTCCCCGTAACCCTCGAAGACCACCCGCATCAGGTAGGTCATCCCCACGCCCTCCTCACCGTACTGGGTGCTCAAACGCAGTTGAACGGGAAGCAGGCTCTCCTCCCCGACCCACAGTTCGACACGCATCACCACACCCGCCCATTCCGAGCCCAGGGTCCCGTATTCCTCAAGAAGCGGGGAACCCTCACGCGACTCCGGATCGAGGAACTCGCTCCCCTCGAGGTCGTAGGCGAGATGGGCACAGCGCACCCCCGCCGCCTCCTCGAAGCCCAACCACTGCGGTTGCCGGGCCGATGCGATCGCCTTGCCCACCAGCTTCGGATAGTCGAAATAGCGGTTCTGCTCCTCCGGCGGCGTGTAATGCACCCATCCCTCCACTCCCAACTGCTCCACGAGCCTCTCACCTCGCACGTAGGCGGTCTTGCCCCCGTCCAGGGTGAGGTAGGAGAAGGCGTTTGACCTGTTCTCCTCGCCTCTTATGTCGCTCCTCACCTCCTCCCGAAACTCGTATCTCTCCCTGTCCGGGAAGATAATCTCCCCCTCCACGCGGAGGGTGTGGGTCAACCTCCCCTTGGCGGTCTCCAGGACATAATCCGACTCCTGGCGGAAGCGGAGATACCCGCCCACGGCAGCGTATTCCTCCGCAGCGCGACCGCACTCCCGTAGCCACTCCGCGGGGGACCTGCTCCCCCGGCACCCCCCGAGCCATGGGAGACAGAAAAGGGCGATCGTGACCAGCGATGTCGGAAGGAGCAGGCCGCGTCCGCCATGCCCCGCCGGCCCCGGCTTCACGAGCGCCGGCCTCCCCTGCCGGGAAACGCTGTAATCCCTCATATCCGGGTTGTCCCTTCCTTCATCCCGCGCCACCGCGGATCGAACCTCCCTCACCGGGGCCTGGTCGGTGAGCGAGGCCGCATCCCGCATGACCTTCCCTCCCAAGTCTACACCACCGGTGCCCCCTCTCCTTCCCCGCCCTCGCACCATGCCTTCAAGAATCGGTCCAAGGGAGAACATCCCCGCCCTCCCGGGAACCCGAGGAGTGGGCCACCTGCAAGCCTCCCTTCCTTGGCGCTCACCGTCCCAGGAAAATCGACCTTCGCTTCCCGTCTTACGAGCCCAGCCCCAGGGGAAGGTCTTCCTCGCGATTACCGCTCCCCGTCCCGTCAACCCGACGGATGAGGGCTTTGGATCTATTTTCCGCCATCCCGAGACCCTCGAAAACCCGTTGTCCTGGTCCACTACATAGTGAACACATCGCCCCTATCCTTGCACTCCTCCATCCAGGCGTTCAGGAACTCCATGGGGGTGAGATAACCCAGGCTCCGGTGGGGACGAACGTAATTGTACACGTAG
>NZ_JACVJJ010000061.1:0-62161 GCF_015711935.1 Candidatus Solincola tengchongensis | reverse complement strand
TGGCGCGAGGGAAAACCATTGCCCACCCCCAACAATCGCTCTCCACCTCGGACCAAGAAAGTGCAAGCGGGCAATGCATCCCCTTAACACTCGCCCCGAAGACGGGCGTGTGATCATGAAAGGTGCGTCTCGCGAGCGAGGCGAAGGTAAGCCCATAATCCGGTCCCCCGTCGCCTTCCGCTTCAACATGAATCCCGATCACCACAACATGAAGACCATACGGTACTCGCATGCTCCTCCACGACGCTCAGCTCCCGGGTGAAATGAGAAAGCGCGACGGCGAAGAGGCCCCACGCCTCCTCCCATGACCCTGTGCGGAGGTCGCCCGCCTCCTACCCTCCACGGGTTTTTGCCGCAGGATCATGTCCACGAAGGCCTCCGCCCTGGTGCGCACCGCGGCATCGCCGGTGTGCTCGTCGAGGACCACTTCCAGGAGGGGCTTCCCGCAGCGCGAGGTTATCTCCCTCCTGGCCATCTCCACGGTCAGGGAATCGGGGCCGCAACCGAAGCTGGTCAGGTAGACCACGCCCTGCACCTCGGGGCGGCGGACGAAATGGGACGTGGCGGCCAGGAGCTCCCTCTCGTAGCTCCAGGAGGTGACCGGCACCCGGCGGGACTCCCGCTCCAGCACCTCCGGCGAGAGCATGGTGCACGGCCAGGCCTGAGCTCCCGCCTCCTCCAGCCAGCGGATGAGGCTCTTGTTCACCAGCCGGTCGGCTAGGAGGTAGGGATGCCCCACCACCCCCACCGTTACCCGCTCCCTCCCCAGGTCCCACTGCCGCACTTCATCTCGGTCCTGAGACGCCGAGCCGGCTTGACTGGCACGACCTTCCATCAGCATCCCTTCGTCAGAAAGAAAGGCGATTCGAGGTTTCGCCACAGCGAATCGATTCATGTCTCCCGGCTCTCCCGCCTTCCAGCCATTCCGGTCCGCCGCCGCCCCAACCGCGGACAAGAGTCCCTTGGCGCATGTCACCCCGGCGCGGATATACGGCTCAACTCCGGTTTCATCAGCGCTTGCCGACTCTTCACCCATGCTCCTGTGCCGACGGCGATTATCTACCATATTTTCCCATATATCCAACGCTTCGTCGGGAAATAACCCCTGGCGGAGCAGGTACTCGAAGACACCCTGCGCCCGGCATGCCTCCCGGTAGGCCTTACGAGCCCTCCATGGAGATACCTGAAGACGCGCCGCCAGCAGCGCGCAACCCCACCACCACGGGGCCTCCGCCGCGTTCAGCACCCATTCGAGGAGGAGAGGGGGACGCTCGCGGAAGAAACGGATCATGTCCGGAGCGGCGATGAGCTTTGGGCAGGTGAAGGTGTCGTGGTGGCGTCTCTCCACGCTCACGGGGCGCGGGAGCAGCAGGGCGTCCGCCTCACCCTCCAGGAAACGCACGTGGCCGAAGAGGACTTTCACCGCCACGCAGACGTCATCCACGCAGGCTTCCGCCCCAGCTTCCAGGATGCGCATATCGGTTGGAGGGGAGGAGAACACCTCCTGTCCGCATCCCTCCAGGAAAACTTTGAGAAAGGGGTAATAGCGGTAGAAGGTCAGGGCGCGCGGGATCCCTATCCTCATCCCGTTTCTCACCTCCCGCTCACGGAAACCCTCTATCTTTGCGGATCCCGGCCATCTCGTCCCGAATAGGTCCCTCCCAGCCCTTCCTTCCCTTCGGGCATGACCCAAGCCCTTTCCGGGTTCCCTGCACGAAAGCTCCCAGCTCCATCCCGGTCCTTGGCCCGAGCGCTCCGGTTCCTGAAAGCCGGCGTCTCGTCGGGCGCCTATTGGTAAATATTCCCTGATCCACCTCGCGACGGCCTAACACCCGGAACAGTTCCGCCGATTGCGCGCCGGAGCGCTAGGCCTCGCGCCCTATTTCCAGATGTCCAGGATTATGCGCAGGGGCGCGGTCGCGTAGGTGAGGCGGAAGGGCCTCTTCGTCTTGGTGCTCACGAAAAGGTTGACCGGGTCCACCCCATCCAGCGAACCATAAGTGCTCATCAATATCTGGTAGCAGACGGGGTCCCCCGTCAGCTGCCCGTGGCCTCCCTTCAACGAGGTTATCTGCACGTCCTCCGGCTTGATCCCCCGGATGTAAAGGCGTATCTCCGTCCCGTACTCTATGGTGGGGTCGTCGGAATAGTCGGCGAAGCACCAGGGGACGTTGGTGACGTCGGTCCCGTCCAGTCGCTTCAGCTCGGCCACCACGCGGAAATAATCCTCATGGCTGCCCCAGCGCACGTCCACCAGCTTAAGGTACTCGAAGGGGGTCTTGCTGCCGATCACCTGCCCCCCGTAAACATAGCCGGCCGGAGGCCCGGCCTCGGCGCTCTCCTCTCCACTCGGAGCCGTTTCCTCGCCTCCCCTTGCCTCCCCGGCCGGGACTTCCCCCGCCACCTCTTCCTTTTCCGCCGTCTCTTCCTCCTTCGCCGCCTCCTTGCCCCCGCAACCCAGGAACAGCATCGACGATAAGGCCAGAATAAGGACGACGAACACGGCCACCGCTTTCCTCATGATTTCCTCCTTTTTCCATGCTCTCTCAGGAGCTCCCGCCGGCCAACCCCAACCGGAAGGGCCTTCCTTCCGGCAGATGCCCGATTTCCCAGGAGCAGCTCCGCGGACTACGCGGTTCGATGTCGATCTCCCACCCGAAAGGCCGTGTTCCTGACCTTCACCCAAGAGCTTTTTCTTGAGGTCATCGAACGCCGCTGCGTCCACCGCGCGAAGGTGTCCATTTCCTCCCTCTGTCCACGGGGGCCGCCCTCCCGTGCCGCCGGAAAGGCCATCTCCTTTCGCCGCGGCCACCCACCGCGAAGATCGTTTCTCCTTTTCCCTTCCTACCGCAGCCCCGGAACCTCGACCCTGCGGAATTCGGCGGACTCCCTTCAAGGAAACATCTTTAAGAAACAACTTTAATTCTATCCAGCTTCCGCTCTTTATATGCCTGTCGCTGTTCCTGTCGCCCGGAAAAACGAGGGTTCCCGTGTCCCGGTGGAGCGGGGCCACATACGCACCGGTCCGCATGCCGCGGACAGCGCTTGCCCCCGGAAGCGCTAAATCAATAAAATTGACTGGACACCGCTCCAGTTCCCGGTGGAAAGCGGCGTAGTGAAGGAGGAAGCAGGGTTTGCCCTCAAGGCGAGGAGCGGCCTAAGTCCCGGGGGTGAGGATGAAGTCCAGGGATCATCGTTTTCGCAATGGAAGCAAGGGGCGCTCCTGCGTGAACCGCCTGCCCGCGGTACTTGCCACCGCCGCAGGCGTCTGCCTCTTTCTCCTCGCCCTGCTTCTGGGGTTGGAGGGAGCGCGCGCCCAGGGGGAGACCCCTCCCGTTCCGGAGACACCCGGCGAGGGCGTCTCCCAGGCCGGGCAGGTGTACTTCTACCTGGAAGGTAAGCTGTCTCCGGTTTCCAGGGAAGTGGCCGGAGGCCCGCAGGCCGTGGAGTTCACCGTCATGGAGCTGCTCAACGGGCCGAAGGAGGAGGAAAAGGCGCAGGGTTACGTGACCTACATCCCCGAGGGCGTCAAGCTGCAGTACACCACCGTGAAACAGGACCGCAGCGAGTACAGCGTCAACCTCTCCCGGGAACTGCTCCAGCTGTCCGGGGACCGGGAGAGGGCTCTCAAAGCCCTAGCCCAGGTGGTCAAGACCGTGAGGGACGCCTCGCAGATAGAGAAGATCGGGGTCACCGTTGCCGCCGAGGAATCCGGTGTGCAGCCCGCGGACGCCTTCCAGGCCCTTGGGGTATCCCCGCGAGACGTGGAAGCCGAGATATCCGGCACTTCTCCCTCGGGCGGGAGCAGCCGCCTGTGGCTCGTGTTGCTTCTGGCCCTGGGCATCCCGCTCCTCGTCCTGATCGCGGCGCTGGCTTTTATCCTCCGAAAGCGGGCCTCCAACCCCGGGGAGGTGAGGCCTGTGGTGGGCACCGCAGCCCGGCCCGCCCTGCGGGTCAAGAGGCGGCGCGGGGCAACGCCTCCGCCTCCGGCTCCCTGGAAGGAACCCCGCTCCAGGAGGAAGGGGAGGAAACGGGGCAAGCACGAAAAATGAGGGACCCCGCGGCGGGGTGAAAACGCCGGCCGGAACCTCCATAGAGCCAATGCCGCGGCGAGAAGGCCGGCAGCCGGAAGGGAGGGCCGGGGAGGGCACTCAAGGCCGGCGGGGACGGCAGGCCGGTCCCGGGGACGGATAAGCGAAAGGAGGGTAGGCCGCTCCCTCGAAGGTCGCCGTGCGGCGGCGATGGCGAGGTGATGACGTAAGAGGGTGGCCTGAGCAGGGATGAAATCGGCGAGTTCGTCAAAGTGGCGGGCCCCGTGGATTGCGGCGGCTCCGGTCCTTTTTCTGTCCGCCCTGCTTCTCCTGGGAGGGTGCGGGGAATCACCGTCCCCTTCAGGCGGCGGGGCGAGTTACGACCTCGCCGGGCTGATCGCGGAGAGGGTGGACGTCGAACGCATGCTCCGGAACGTGGACTTCCTGGCCGGGGAGGAAATGGCCGGAAGGGCCACCGGTTCACCGCAGAGTGCCGCTCTCGAGGACTTCCTGAGCGAGCGCCTGGAGGAACTGGGGCTGGTGCCGGTGGACATGCTGGGACTCTCCGACTTCCGCCAACCTTTCCAGGTACCCGCCGACCGCTGCTACCTGGACCGGGAAACGCGCCCCGACGAGCTGGTGGAGGCGTGCAACATCCTGGGCATGATGCGGGGGGAGACGGAGGACATGGTCATCCTCACCGCCAACTACGACGGCCTGGGCCGCGACCCCGAGAGCGGGCAGGTCTATCCGGGGGCCGACTACAACGCCTCCGGGGTGAGCGCCGTCCTGGAGGCCGCCGCCGTGCTCTCCTCCCTGGAAGAAAATCCTAAAAAGACACTGGTCTTCGCCCTGCTGGGAGGGGAGGAGTGCGGCGGCTTCGGGGCCTCCGCCCTCTCCGAGGCGCTGGAGGAACGGGGTTTCCGGGGACGCGCCAGGATAATAAACCTGGAGGGGCTGGGGGCCGGGGACGGCGATTACATGGACGTCTGGGACCTGAACTATCGTCCCAACCGGGAGACGGTCCGGGCGCTGGACGATGCCGCGGAGGCCATGGGGGTCACCCTGGAGCTGGGAGGGGCGGACCCGGGGACCTCGGCGGGAACCTTCTTCATGTACCACATCCCCGCCGTGACCTGCGACTGGTCGTGGTTCGAACGCTCCGAACACCCGGATTTCCACCGCCTGACCGACACCCCGGAGAGGATGAACCGCGACGGCCTTCTCAAGGCCACCCGGGTGGTAACCCTCGCCGCCTGGAACCTGGCCCGGTCATAGCAAAAGCACCGGCATCGGGGCCTGAAGCCAGGAGCGGGGAATAAAGCCGCGAGCCTTGGAAGGCCTCGTTTTTCCGAAAGATGACCCCCAAGATTTTCGAACGGCAAACACCCCATATGCTGGGCGGGGGAGAAACCTCAGATGTTGCGGTAGATGACCCTGCTGCCTTCCTGACCCTCGATGCGCTCTATCCACAGGTAGGGATGGCGGATCTCATCCGCTCCGGGGAGGTTGTCCTCCCTCTTCCAGGCCAGGTTCAGGAACTCCAGCCCCTTCTTTTCCACCACTTCCCTGCAGAAGAGCTCACCCACCTGGTACTGCTGCAGCTTGAGGTCGAACCCCAACATCCTCTCCACCAGGCGTTCCGCCCCGGATTTGGAATCGCGACGGTGCCGGAAGGCTATGCTCATCTGCCTGTAGGTGGGGATGATCTCCTTTCCCACCATGTCCATGACCAGGTTGCTGTAGCCCTCGACCAGGGACATGAAGGCCTGGATGCGCTCCAGGATCTCTCGCTGCTCCGGGGTATGGATTATGGACATCAGGCCGCCACGGCTGATGATCTCGTTGAGGCGCCGCGCGTCCCGCAGCTCCTCCGGCCTCAGCCGGAGGCTCATGTCCTCCAGGCGAAGGGAAACGCTCTGGAAGTAGCGCTCCATAAGCGACCTCAGATAGTCACGCAGCCAAGGATGAGCGGCGAACTCGAAGCCGTGAGTGACCTCGTGGAGGGTTATCCACAACCGGAAATCGGAGGGCTCGAGGCGCATCTTCTCCTCCGCCTTGAGTAGGTTGGGGTAGACGATGTACAGCTTCCCGCTGTCCTCCAAGCGGGGAAGCCCGAGGTCGAACTGGCCCAGCACGCTGCGCGCCAGGTACCCCATGACCATCCCCAGCTGAGCGGTGAGCAGGCCTCTGGTGAACCTTCGGCCGAGGTTATACTCGCGACTCCTCTGCTCCTCGAGGGTCCTGAGGGTCTTGCCGTAGCTCTCCGCCAGGGGTTCGAAGATGAGCTTGAAACTGGAGAGGTTGGCCTCGATCCACTGCGGGCGGTCGAAGACGAAGAGGGGCCCCACCTCCTCTAGAGGCCGGAGCCCGGTGTAGGCCCTCACCAGCCCCTCGCTACGCTCCCGCATGGCCTCGAACTGCACCCTGACCTGGGGGTCGGGAAAAGGTCCCGGGCCCTCCGACTGCGCCACCAGGGCGGCTATCTCCCTGGCCTGGTCCCAGTCGATGAACCCGTCGCCCTCCCCGGAGAAGGCCTCCCGCAGGGAACGGAGGATGGGTATCTTGCGGGCCACAGCCTCCATAAAGCGGTTGACCTCTCGGAGGCTGCGGTCCCAAGGGTTGTCGGTCTCGTAGGACAATCTATCCACCTCGCTCCATGGCCTCTCACGCTGTGCCGCCCTTTTCCACGCGGCATCACCGATTGCGGCTTACGCCTCGCGGAACAGATCCCGGCACAACAGGCCCTTTCCGGGATCATGCGAGCCGATCGCCCGCCTTCGGGACCCCGCTTCTTTAATGGTACCAGAAGGCGGAACCCGGCCGTCGTTCCCCACCCGCATGCGATAACCCCTTCGGCACCGCGTACCGGCACCTCCGCCATCGGGCATGACGACCACCTTCTCCCCCAGGAATCGGCTTGCGGGAAAATCGCCGGGGACCGCGCTTCGACCATCGGGCCTCATTCCGTCCTCTCCCCTGGCGCTTGGGGCGGTTAAAGGGCACGGGAACGCGCCGATGCCGGGGCCATTTGCTAATACTGGAGTATTATTTTCCTCCAACAAATTAATACCTTCGTGGAATGTTCTTCCCTTACGTTCTTTCGTATGTTTGTTATCGGTAAAGGAACCTTGAAAAAGGCCCCAAGCGGACCCAGGGGATATAGTGCCAGAGAAGAAGCTTGAACGTCGTGGGCGAGCCGGTTACGCTACAGTCGCAGCCCCCTTAAGCAGACGCAGTAGCATTCCCCTAGCACCATCCGAAGCCGACTAGCCGAGACAGCCATCTACCCCATTACATCGATGCAGCCCAGACGGACTACTCAAACCCTCGCCCATGACGCAAGATTTGGAGCACAGAAGCAGCCCGGTCGCAGCAGAGCACGCAGCAACGAACGCAGCACAGTCGCAGCTCAGCCGATCATCCCTGAGGTATCCCCTGAATCCCCAATGGAGTCCGCATCAGCGGAAGGCCCCGTTCCCCCTGCGGGGCCTTTTCCGTTTTTGGGAACTTTCCCGTTCCCGCGGCTCGCTTACGGTTGCGCCCGTTTCCCTCCTCGAGTAACCTTGTGGCAAGGAGGTGGGAGATGGGCGTTTCCGATCGCTGTCCTTCATGCGGGCTTCCGCTCTCCCTGAGCCGGAAGCTGGTCTGGACCGAGGACGGCGGGATATATTTCCGGGACAAGCGCTCGGAACGGCTCGTCTTCCTGGAGCACGACGAAATCTCCCTCATCGTCGCGGAAGGGGTGAGGCTCCGCGGCGAGGAGCTGCTGAAGACCCTCCGCGAGAGGCGCCGCGCCTTTTCACGGCGGGAGGTCATCCTTCAATTGGGCGGGATGCGCCGCAGGCTGCTTGGGCGCCGCCCGCTGGCCGGGAGGGTGATACGCGAGGCCTTCCGGGAGGCGGCCTTTTACGGGAGCGGGAATCTCTCCATCTCCGAGCTCAAGCCGGGACGGGAGATGAAGGTGAAGGTGCGCCACCCCTATCACCCTCACCTCATGGCCGGGGACCTCTGGGGGTTCTGGGAGGGCCTCTTCGGAGTGGAGGCCCTGGCCTCCGTATCCGCGGTTTCGGAGGTGGAATACGAGGTCACGGTGAAGACCGTGGACAGGCGCCGTTGGGCCCTGGAGGGGGAGCCGCCTCCCAGGCGGCCAAAGCGGGATTACGAGCTGGAGGTCTGTGAAAGGTGCCGGCTGCCCGCCTTCCACCTGGAGATGAGGTGGGACCCCGACCTGGGAACCATATACCATCCCGACGGCCACCGGCGCCTGGTGTTAACCACGGTGCGTGGATGGCGGGAGGTCATGCAGGAGATAAACGGGTCGCGCCGCGAGGAGCTCCCTTCCTCCCTGGCGGAGGCCGTGACCGCCAGGGCGGCCGCCGTTCACGCCCCGCCGCCCGGTAGCAACTACAAGACCGCCTACCGCAACTTCTTCATGGGACTTCCCGTGCTCGGATGGGGAAAGCCCAGGAGGGTCATCCGCAAGCCCTTCCTCATCGACGCCCTCATCGAGGGAGTGCCCTTCCCGCAGTTACTCTCCTGGAAGCTGGGGGGCGTCTTCCAGGCCCTGGAAAGGGAGGCCCCGGAGGTGGAATACCGGGAGCAGGGGAACTCCACCTGGAACTATCTGGTAGGGCCGCGACTGGAGGGGGCCTTTCTCCCCGTTCCCAGCCTGGCCCTCCCGGAGGACCTCCCCGTCTCCCGGCGGGTCATCCTTCCTTTCTGACGACCTTGCTCATGCCCCCAAGGGCGGGGGAGGCCCGCGCCGATCTTCGAGAAAAGAGGCCGGCTCGCCTCCCATGACGCACGGATCCACGCCGCATGCAGGGGGATACGGAGAGGCCTCCACGGCAACCGAAGACCCGGGGTCGAAGGGAGTGAGCGGGGCGGGGGATTTTTCCTCAAATCGGAGGCTTGTCCGGCTTGACGCTCTCCCGGTCCTTGAGGACCAACCCCCTCTCTATGGCCCAGAGGACGGCGTTGGTGCGGTCGGTGACCCCGATCTTGCGGAAGATGTTGCGGATGTGCACCTTTACCGTGTGCTCGCTGATGAAGAGGATGTCGGCGATCTGCCGGTTGTTGTAGCCGCGTGCCATGAGCTTGATGACGTCCAGCTCCCGCTGGGAAAGACCCTCGTATTCCTCCTCCCTCCGCTTCTTTCCGGCGGGCTCGCTTATCTCCTCGATGAGCTTGCGGGCCACCGACGTGGAGATCAGCGACTCCCCCCTGGCCGCCGCACGTACCGCCTTGACCAGTTCCTCCTTGGCGGCGTCCTTTATCACGTAGCCTATGGCCCCGGCCTTTATGGCCTGCTTGGCGAACTGCTCGTCGTCGAAGACGGTGAGGGTGATGGCCTCGATCTCCGGATACTGGGACTTGATGCGCCTGATGAGCTCTATGCCGTTCATGCCCGGGAGCTGGATGTCCACGATGACCACGTCCGGAGGGAACCTGCCGATCTTCTCCAGGGCCTCCTCGGCGCTGCGGGCCACGCTGACTATCTTTATCCCTCCCTGTTTCTCCAGGATGCGGATGAGGCCCTCCAGGACCACCTCGTGATCGTCCACGAGCATGACGTTCACCGACTCGCCCTTGCCCGCCACCTCACTCACCCGCCACCATCATGGGGATGCGCACCACGATGCGCGTTCCCCGTCCCGGCTCGGAATCGATGCTCATCTCCCCGCCCAGGAGCTCGGCCCGTTCCCGGATGGCCACCAGGCCCAGATGCTTTCCGCTCTCCTGCTCCGCGGCCAAGGCCTGGGGGTCGAACCCGATGCCGTCGTCCTCCACCACCAGGTAGAGGTCGTCCCCCCTACGCTCCGTCTTGATCCTCACCGAGTCGGCATTGGAGTGTTTGCGGACGTTGGTCAGCTCTTCCTGCAGGATGCGGAAGACGGCCAGCTCCACGGAAGGGGACAGGGATTCCAGGCCCTGCAGGTCCACGGTGGTGGTGATGGCGTACTCCTCCTCGAACTGCTCGGCATAGCGCTGGATGGTCTCCCGGAGTCCCAGGATGTCCAGGGAGGTGGGCCTAAGGTTGGACATTATGGCCCGCAGCTCCCGCAGGCAGTCCTTGGCCCTCTGCTGCACCTCCTCTATCTCTTCCACCGCCAGCCGCGGGTCCTCCTTGAGGAAATCCAGGGCGAATCCCGCGGTGTAGATTATCTTGAGCAGGGACTGGGCCACCGAGTCGTGCAGTTCCCTGGCGATGCGTGCCCTCTCCTCCTCGTGGGCGGTGTTCACCCTGGAGAGGAGGTGATCCATCATCTTCCGCCGGGCGGTGAGCTCCTGGTAGAGGCGGGCGTTCTCCAGGGACAACCCCACGGTGTCGGCAAAGGAGTTCAACATCTCCACATCCCTGTCCGACAGCGGCAGCGCGGCCTCCGCTTCCACGTAGAGGAGCCCCTTTATGGTGCCGTGGGGATTCAGGGGGACCAGGAAATAACGCGAGCCGGGAAGGGGGTCCAGGAAAGCCGTCCGCGCCTGGTCTCCCTCCCGGCCTTCCCTAACCGCCCCGCCGAAGAAGGCCTGCGCCTCGGGGCTGTCCGAGAGAGGGTTTATGGGGTAGGCCTTCTTCTCCCGAAGCAGCGTTTCGCCCCAGCTCTCGTCCCGGCGGTCGCAAGCCGCCGCCGGTATGAGCATGTCGTGTTCGTAGCGGAAGAATACGGCGCGGCGGAAGCCGAGTGCCTCGCACGCTCCCTTCACGATATGGTCCATTAAACA
Source organism: Candidatus Solincola tengchongensis (assembly GCF_015711935.1). Taxonomy (NCBI): domain Bacteria; kingdom Bacillati; phylum Actinomycetota; class Candidatus Geothermincolia; order Candidatus Geothermincolales; family Candidatus Geothermincolaceae; genus Candidatus Solincola; species Candidatus Solincola tengchongensis. The sequence continues at coordinate 51,404 of NZ_JACVJJ010000061.1, read as the reverse complement.
ATCGACGTCCTGCTCCGCCCGCAGGCGGTTGAGGAAACGGTTGAACTCCCTCACAACGGCCTGGCGGTGGCGCAGGTACTCGGCGGCCACGGTGTTGGCGGCCCGGAAGTAGGCGTTCCAGATGGTCTCCGCCACGCCGACGAGCTCGCGATCCGGAAACCCCTCCGCTTCCCAGAGGCGCTTCGCCCAGCTCCAGACCACCTCGCTTCCCACCTGGAAGGCACGCAGCACGTCCACAAGCTCGAAACCGCGGAGCTCTCCCACCTCCATGCTCCATTCCGGAGGTAGGGAACCCTCCATGCCCCTGAAGAGGGTGAGGCAGGCCTTGCGCCCCACCTCCTGGAGCACGGGGAGGAAAGTCTCCGGCAGGGCCCGGAAGGCGGGAACCTCCTTCCTGACCCGGTTCACTATCTCCTCGCTTATGGAATCCAAGTGCTCGCGGAGGAGGCCCACGGCCGGAGAACGGCTGGCGGCCGCTGGTTTTTCGTCGCGGAGGACCTTAGGTTCTTTCATCCTAAGGTGAAGTATATCAACTTCTGATTGTTGTCGAGAAAGGTCTCCTTGGGGACCGGGCTGACCTTGATCTCCAAGAAGTTGCGTACGCCTTTCGTCTCGGGACGCAGGCCGCTGAACACCAACTGCGCCTTCTCTCCCGGCGCGAGCTCCTCGATGACCTTCTCCTGGCGGATGGGGGTGGTGTTGGTCTTGGAATAGAGGCTCAGGGTCACGGCGACCCCGCTCTCCGGCCGGTTGCCCTGGTTCTCCACCACCACGGTCACGCTGATCTCGTCCACCGCCGGAAGACGGTGCACGTCGTCCTTTCCCTCCCGGACCACCGTGCCCGAGGGGTCGAAGGTTATCTTTCCCAGGGCCACGCCGTGTACCTCGCTCCCTTTCAGGGCCTGCAGGAAAGAGCGTACCCGGTCAACGGAAGCGCTCTCCCAGTCCGCGAGCCACGCGGAATCGGGGATTTCCAGATCCTGGAGGTTATTGGCCGCCAGGAGGTCATCCAGGTTGCGCCTGAAGAAGAGGTAGTTCCCGTCGGAATAGACGAGCTCCATCAGGTCCCGGCTTATGCTCTCCGCGTATACGTCCACCTCCAGCGCGGAGACGGCGTTTATGATGTCGGGGCGGTAATTCTTGAGGGCCCGGTATCGCTGCTCGAAGCAGATGACCAGTGCCTGGTGGGCGCTTTCCATGCTCCGGGGAGGCACCACGGCCTTGACCTGGCCGAGGAGGTCCAGGGCCTGGCTCTCCAGCTCCTCGATTTTCGCGCCCAGATTCCCGGTATCGGCTATCAGGTCCGCCAGGGTGGCGCGGAGGGTGGCGAAGGATTCGCCGATGCCGTTGGATGCCTCCACCAGGGCCTTCACGCGGTTGGCGTATTCGCTGAGGGAGGAGGCGTCCTCCTTCCTCCCCCGGCCGCAGGTGAGGTTGAAGATCCAGCAGCCCAAAAGGACGACCACCACGGCGACGACGATGGCCGGCGCCGGGCTCCTCCTGCGCCGCCTGCTGAACCTCGGTGTCCTGGTCTGCGCGTACAAGGACCTGCTTCCCGCTCCATGAAATCCCAGTGGCCATTGCCACTATACAAAGGGCACCCGAAAGTATCAAGCTCAGGTCGAAGGTTGCCATGCGGGCTTCTCGCCCGGGCGCGAGGAACCCGACCGACCCCAACACCGCAAAGCACCAACGATTTGAGGGCGGCTCACCGCCGCCCTCGTCTGTCTGGTGGGCGAGGCGGGACTCGAACCCGCATGCCCCTACGAGCACTGGACCCTGAACCCAGCGCGTCTACCAATTCCGCCACTCGCCCGCATGCCCGCTCCTCCCGGGCGCAGGTGATATTATAGCAGATGCTAAACCCGTTTACATTACATATATCCCTTGCTCCGCCCCTTGTACCATAAAGGAAACGCAGGGGTCTCCCTCATGTAACTGGGCATGGGCATCCGTTTCCCGCTCCCGTACTCTCTGTGCTTCAAGGTCTGCATCCCACGATCCAGCCGGATGGAAACGCCTTCCTCCCCCCGATTCACGGATGAGGAGCGCCTCTCTGCGGCACGCCTTTTCCATCCGGGGATCTTACCTCTCATCCCATCCTTCCGGCCTTTAGGAATCCGAAAGAGCCGGCCGCACTCAAGCCCAGCATGTCGCCTCTGCCTCGCAACCCCATATGACGGATGCCGGTCAAATCCCAGTCGGAGGGGTTCTCCTCATCCGTGCCGCCTGCAAAAAGGTGCGCCCTTGCCTTACACTTTCAAACGTGCCGGAAGTGAAAGACAATCGGGTCTACATCCCCGCGTGACGGCGGGTATCGGAAAAGCGGGGACTCAGAGAGAATCTCGGTCTAAGGTAAGGGAAGGAGAAAAGGGCGGCCACCTCCGCGGATAACCCGAGGTCGCCTCGCAAGGCCTTGGAACGGAAGGAGGACGGGTGGAGATAAGGGGTTTTCAGGAACTCATCGGGAAGACCTTCCTGGAGCGCGACCGGCTCCGGGGCCTGCCGGGCACCTTCGCCTGGCTGGTGGAGGAGGTGGGGGAGCTCTCCCGGGCCCTGCGCATGGGGAGACGCGAGGACCTCGACGAGGAGTTCGCGGACGTCCTGGCCTGGCTGGCCAGCCTGGCCAACCTGTGCGGCGTGGACCTGGAGGAAGCCGCGTGCAAGTACCTTTCCGGGTGTCCGCGCTGCGGTTCCATACCCTGCGCCTGCCCGCAGTGAGCGCGGGCCATAGCGCTCAGGGCTTAGGGGTCACCTCCACCACCAGGTCGCCGTCCTCCCGGATCTCCCATTCCGGGCGGCCCTCTTTCCCGGTGGCCAGCTCGAAGATCCCGAGCACCAGGCCCACCATGGGGAGGAAGAGACACGGGTTTTCCAGGCGGAGGCGCAGCCGGTCGGTGCCCCACTCCATCTCCCGCAGGTTCCCCAGCCCGCGCAGGGCCAGGGCGCGGCGGAAGTCCTCCACGGTGCAGGCCTCGTCCAGGGAATAGAAATCGCTTCTCACGAAGCGCCTCTGGGCCTCGATGACCACCTCGGGGATGCTCTCCCCCAGCTCGCCCTGAAGCTCCTCGATGATGGTGTCCACGGTGGAGGGCCCCAGCATAACCATGCGCCTCCCGGTCTCGCGGTGGAGTATCATCCCCCGTTCGGTGTCCCACCGGTAATCGGAAAGCGCTTTCGGCCCGCCGCACTTGGGACACTTCTCCAGCTCTATGTCCCCCGGCTTTTGGGTGTAGGGGATGGGCTTCAGGCGGTCCATGAGCTCCATGGGATGTACGGATATGTGGCCGGTTATCTCGTGCACATCCGGGGCCACCTCGCGGTGGCTTACCGCCACCTCCCGGCGGTCGATGGCGTTGAAGGAACCCGCCAGGTCGCCGCAGAAAAGGGGGAGAGAGTAGATGCCCTCGGTGCGAATGGTCACGTAATCGCCCTCGTCCCTCACCCGGCGCAGGTTGGCCAGCTCTATGTTCCCGTAACCCATCACCTTTCCCAGGGCGGTTATGTTCCGGATCACCGGCCTGACGCCCACCCTCTGCACTACGGCCTTGACCACATCGGGGAGGATGTGGTCCACGAAGTCGAAGGTGGCCCTGCGCTTGGCCTCCACGATGATGCGCTCTATAGGCATGCAGATGATATCCTCGATGTTGCGGAAGATGCCGTTGATGTTTTCGTTCTCGATGAAGATCATGCGGTGGTCCGGGTTCTTGGTCTGCACAATGGTCCCGTCGCTCAGCCACCTGTGCTCGCGCACTATACGCCGGGAGGCCCCGCACTCCGAGCACAATCTCACTTTAGGCATGGAAACCCCCTTATCCGTCTACCCTAAGCTCTTTCCCGCCCGCAAATCTCGTGTCCTATAAAAATAGTTTACTTGTTAATTTATATCGTTTCCAGAGCAAACCTACTTGAAAACCGGATAAAAAGCGGAAGCCGGATGTTACTTGCCAGTATTTACCTGCGCTCTCACCGCCGGTCTTCGATACGGCGTTCACCCCAATGAGACCGGAACCGGGCCCCGAAGCTGGCCGGCATCTCGCCCGCTGCAGCCTCAATCATTCAATAATATATCCACTCGAACCGGGAGCGGCGGTCCGCCCAGTCCACAAGCCTTGAAATCAGGAGGTGGCGCCATCTCCAGGGGATCTTCCCGGAGGTGAAAGCCAGGTCCACCCAGCGCGCGGCGACCTCTCCGGGCAGCCCGGCCTCGAAGAGGCGGGAGTAGAGCTCCGCGAGGGGGTAGAACTTCTCCTTGGCGTAGGCATATGCCGGGTCGCGGAAAGCGGGGACGTCCAGAGCGCTCCGCCCGTCGAAGATGGTGTCCACGTGCCTTCCGGTGAGATATCCACGCTCACGACAGTAGGCATAGAGGCGGGTGTTGGGGTAAGGGTGGTAGGTGGAGACCTGCATACAGTTGGGACGCGCCCGGGCATTGATCTTCACCGTGTCCAGGAGGGCCGGAAGGTCCTCGTCGGGCAGGCCGGTCATGTTGGTGGACACGGTCTTGATGCCGTATTTTCGGCATAAACGGAAAGCCCTTATGATGTCGCGGTCGGACATGTGCCTCCCCAAGACCTTGCGCCGCAGCTCCTCGTTCCCGCTCTCGATGCCCATGCAGATGACCGAACATCCCGCCTCGGCGAAGGCTTTCACCGTTTCCTCGTCCAGCACGTTGACCCGGGAATTGCAGATGAAGGGGAGGTTCACCTCCCGCCTGTAACGAGAGGTGAGCTCCCGGAACCACTCTCGGTCGAGGGTGAGGATGTCGTCGTCGAAGCGGATATAGCGCAGGTTCCCCTCGGTGTCCGCCTTTAAGATCTGCCCTATCTCCCGCATCACGTTGTCCACGCTCCGGAAGCGCACATATCTGCGCTTGTTGGGATATATGCTCCTCTGTGCGTGGTTGGAACAATAGGTGCAGGAATACGGGCATCCCCGCGAGGCCATGAGCGTACCCCGCTCGTGCTGCTGGGGGCAGAAGTTGGAGGGATCGAATATCTCACGATCAGGGAAGGGCAAGGAATCCAGGTCCTCCACCAGGGGCCTCACCGGGTTCCTGCGCACCTCTCCGTCCACGCGGAACCAGACGGAGCGCACGCCGGTGGGATCCCTCCCTTCCTCCAGGGTCGCGCACAGCTCGGCAAGCGCTTCCTCCCCCTCCCCCAGACACACGGCGTCCAGGGGGGCCTCGCGCAGGGCCCCCTCCGGGTCCAGCGTGGGATGGGCGCCTCCGCATATGGTAAATATATCCATTTCATCCTTTATCCACCCCGCCCACCGGCGGACGTGGGGGAACATGTGGGTGGTGCTGGAAAAGGCAAGGATGTCCGGCGCCTCGGCCCGCACCATCTCCAGGAGCTCCTCCCTGCCCACCGGGCGCACCAGGTGGATGAGGGAGGTGCGGTGCCCCTCGCGCTTGAGGTAGGCGGAAAGGTAACCTATGCCCAGATAGATCCGCCCCTCCGGCAGATACCGCTCCTCGTCATACTGGAAGAAGTCGGGATATACGAAGGTCACCTTGAGTCCCAAGTCCGATCCCACCTTCCGTTCTCGGCCACTCCCGGAACCTGCATCCGCCGTCCGCCCCAGGAGCCCTTTTTCTCGAATCCGCTCCTGCCGCGTGGGAGGTTCTCATCCACCCGAGACACCGCGCTCCGGCAGAAGGCCACGATGGTACGGCTCCTGTCATTCGCGGACGAGAGGCACTTCCCCGAAGGAATTAGGGTCGTCGCGGCTCCTTGGCCCGTCTTCCGCCGCCTCCGCTCCCGCTCCTCCCCGGCTTTCCTCCGAACATATTATCATCACCGGGGTACCCCTATGATATCTCGCTGGCCGCGAGCCGCCTTCCCCTTTCCGGACATGCCGTGCGACCCGTGCCGGAGATCCGACGCAAGCTCCCGAAAAGCATAGGCAGGAAGCTCGAAAGGCCAGCGGTTTGGAGCGACTCGTCAGATCCATAATCTCAGGCATGGTGGGAATGCCTGCGGTTCCGGGAAAAGCGCGTCAACGAAGCCGGCTCAATCCCGCCCCATAAGGAGCACGAGGCGCACCGCGGAAAGAGACCCCACCCGGGAAGGACATCGAAGCCCCTCGGGGGAAGCCGGAACGCGCCCGGTATACCGGAACGGAACGCCGGCATCCCAGCGCGGAGAAGCGGCCGGGACCGGAGAAGTGGGTATCCGCAGACGGAAGCAGAAGCGCCGGCCGGCGGGCGCGCGCCGACCTCGGGAGGAAGCCGGGGGGCATGCGTTTCATGTGCAGACGAACGAACTCACCGCCTCCATGGCGTGGCGATAGGGAGACGAGACAGAGGGGAAGGGTGCCGGGCCTCGAGCCTCAGAGGGGGTAGTCGGAACGCCGGCAGTTCATCAGGAAGCGCCCCATCTTGTCCCCCAGGCGGGTGAGGCGGGATGTCACGGCCAGAAGCGGGTTGACGAAGGCCGGCCGGTTCCCGTAGCGAATGGCCATGGTCCCATAATGGAAATATCTGCCATAATACCAGTTTAAAATCCTGGGATAGAGGGCGAGTATCTCCGAGTCACCACAGTGCAGCGCCGCGGCCAGGGTCTCCGCCGCCCAGCGTCCGCTCTCCAGGGCGTAGGTGATGCCCTCCCCGCTGATGGGATTGGTCATGGAGGCCGCGTCCCCCGCCAGGAGGACGTTGGCCCGGCGAGGGAAGGCGCCTCTCAGGCCCACCCGGAGGATCGCCCCCCGCGGCCTCTCCAGGGGCTCGGCGGAGGCCAGCTTCTGCGCCGCGTGCCTGGTGTCCCGCAGGAAGGCCTCCCAGAGCCGGTTGAGGTTGAGGTCCTTCTCCCGCCGCGCGTAAAGCATGAAGCCCACTCCCACGTTGGCCGTATCCCCGGAGACCGGGAATATCCAGCCGCATCCCGGAGATATGGCGTCCTCGGGATAGATCTCCAGGAAGTCGGCCAGGTCCCGCACTCCGCGCATGTAACAGCGCAGGGAGACCCCCAGGTAGAGGGGATCTCTGCGGAGAAGGCCCGCCTCCCTCCCCACCACCGAAGAAGGTCCGTCGGCTCCCAGGATATAGCGGGCCCTGATCTCCAGCCGCTCCCCCTCCTTCTCCGCCCGCACCCCGGGTATGCGCCCGCCCTCGGGCTCGAGGAGCCCCACCACCCGGCACCCCTCGAGCACCTGGGCGCCCTTATCCCTCGCCCGGCGCAGGAGGATGTCGTCCAGCTCGCGGCGGGGCACCACGTAACCGTGGTCCGGGTAGCGGCTGCCCATGGGATAGCGGACCTCGGTCACCCCATCCCGCGTGGCGTAAAAACGGATGCCGCGGGTGCGCCGGAACCTGCCCTTCAGTTCCCCCTCCACACCCAGGACCTGGAGGGAATGCACGGCACGGGGAGCGATGCCGTCACCGCAGACCTTATCGCGGGGAAAGCGGTCTTTATCCACGACCAGGACGCCGAATCCCCGCTCGGCCAGGAGCATGGCGGCCGTGGAGCCCGCCGGGCCGGCGCCGACGACCAGCACGTCGTAAACCTCGTCCATGGGGAGGATTATATCAGTATCGTCACCCACCGGCCGCGAAAACACCTTTTATGGTAATTTATGGATACTTACGAGCGGAAACCCATGCCGAAACTTGCTCCGGCCAACATCGCAAAACCCCGTTGCCGTTCGGGAGACCTTCCCCCTCCCCGCGGTCACGGCCGAGAAGGACAGGAAGGGCTCAGGGGAGCTTCCCGACCACGATCTCCACCGTGCTTCCCTGCTCCACCTCGGTACCGGAGGCCGGGTCCTGGCTCACCACCTTGCCCACGTGCACCGGGTCAATGACATAGGAGACGTGGGGCACGAGGTGTAGGCCGTTGAGGATGTTCTCGGCTTCCTCCTGGGTCTTCCCCACCAGGTAAGGGACTGTGACCTTGGCCGGACCGGTGCTCACCACTATGGTCACCGTGCTCCCCTCGGCCACCCGCTGGTTGGCCAGCGGGCTCTGCCTTATGACCCTTCCCGCTTCCACTTCGGAACTGGCTTCCTCGCTCACCGTGACCTGGAAGCCGGCGTTCTTCAATGTCCTCTCGGCGTCCTCCCTGAGCATGCCCACTACGTTGGGTACGGCCACCTTCTTCAGCTCCACCCCCACCTCCAGCCGCACGTTGGTACGGGGGTTGATGAGCTTTCCGGCCGGTGGGTCCTGGGAGAGGACCTTGCCCACGTCATCCTCATCCTCCACGGGCTTGTTGACTATCTCTATGACGGTGACACCCGTCTCGTGCAGCTTCTCCTCCGCGGCCTCCCTGGTCATGCCCGTAACCTTAGGCATCTTCATCTCCCGCGAGATGGTGACGTTCACCTTCTCTCCCTTGCGCAGGAGGGTGCCCCACTCCGGGTCCTGGGAAACCACCACCCCCACCTTCTCCGAGGGATCCTCGATGTAATAATCTTCCACCTCTCCCAGCTTGAGCCCCAGGCTCTCCAGCGTCTGTCGGGCCTGTTCCTCGGTCATGCCCTGAAGGTTGGGGACCTCCACCTTGGCCCCCCTTCCGGTGAACACCAGGGCCAGTATAACGCCCAGGACGACCAGGAAAACCGCCGCGCCGGCCGCTATCCAGCCCCAGGGTCTGCCCTTCCGCGGCTCAACGGTCGGAACGGCGGCGGGCGCCGCGGCGCCGGGAAGCACCGGAGTGGCGGTCACCGGCATGCCCTCCAGGAAGCGCAGCAGGTCGGCCTTCATCTCCTGTGCCGTCTGGTAGCGGTTGGCCGGGTTCTTGGCCATGGCCTTCATGACCACCGCCTCCAGGGCGGGCGGAATCTCGGGGTCGATGACCGAGGGCGGTATGGGGTCCTCCCGTACCTGCCGGTAGGCCACGGTCACCGGGTTTGGATCGTCGAAGGGGACCTTCCCGGTGAGCATCTCGTAAAGGACCACCCCCAGGGAGTAGATGTCCGAGCGCCCGTCGACCGGGAGCCCCTGCGCCTGTTCCGGGGAGATGTACTGGGGCGTGCCCATGACCATCCCCGTCTGGGTGAAGCCGCTCCCGTTCCCCTCCCGGGCGATGCCGAAATCCATCACCTTCACCTGGCCGATGCTGGTGAGGAATATGTTGTGGGGTTTTATGTCCCGGTGCACGAGGTTGTGCCGGTGGGCGAATTGGAGGGCGGCGCAGACCTCGGCGGTTATCTCCGCCGCGCGTTCCGGAAGAAGGCGCCCTTCGTGGCGCAACACCTCCTTAAGGTCCCTGCCCTCCACGTATTCCATGACGATGTAGTAGAGGTCGCCCTCGTTCCCCCAGTCGTAGATGTTCACGATGTTGGGATGGTTGAGGTTGGCCGCAGCCTGAGCCTCGTGCCGGAACCTCTGTATGTAGGCCGGGTCCGCGGCGTACTGGGGATGCAGGACCTTGACCGCCACCTCCCTCCCCAGGAGCAAGTCGTCGGCGAGGTAGACGTCGGCCATCCCGCCGCTACCCAGCTTCTCCTTCAAGCGGTAGCGCTGACTGAAGACCCTTCCCAGCATAAGACCTCCCGGCTGTCCAATCGGGAGTTTTCGGAATCACGTGCGCCCGAACGGCGGCGCTCCTTCCTCAAAACCGGTCCCATATATCTCCATCGCATTATTTCCATGCTTCGCTTCGTAATCCCTCCAACTTAGGGAAGCCGGCTTCCCTTCCCCCCGCCTCATCCTGCGTCAGCTTCCATGCATCGAAGGGACAGAGAAACCGGCGCGTAACGCGCTTCCCTTTCTGCGCCTCTTCCGCATTGCGCCGCTCCTCACTGGCGCAGGGAGCGGGCCCGCTCCTGTTAGACCAGATATATATGACGGCGGAGCACGCAGGCGGTTCCCTTCCCCGTCACTTTCCCTTACGGTTGACCACCAGGTTCACCGCGGCCCCGCTGGACAGCTTGGCCCCGTAGGGAGGATCGGTCTCCACGACACGGTTCTCGCTGTACCCGGCGACCTCCTTGTAGATTATCTCCCCTACCCGGAAGCCGCGACTCTCCAGTACCGCGCGCGCATCCTCCAGGGAGAGGCCCACCAGGTTGGGTACAGTCAAGGGCCCCAGGCTCTGGAGCACCTTGATCACCGTCTTCTTCCTAACCATCTCGCCCGGTTTGGGGTCCTGGGAGATGACGTAGTCCGCTTTCACCGCGGCATCGTATTCCTTCCCCACCACCAGGAGGCCGAGGTCCCTGTCCGCGGCCATCCTGGCGGCCTCCTCGACGCTCACATTGACCAGGTTGGGAACCTCCACCTTGGTCCCCCCTATGAAGATGGAGAGGACCCAGAGGACCAGGAGTACCACCGCCACCGCCAGGAGGCCTCCCCCCGCCCAGACCTGCCAGCGGCTCAGCCTGGGAAGCGGGTGAGGAAGGGGAGCGACCTGTGCGGCCGGCGTCTCTTCTTTCTCCTCCTCCGGCTCCTCCGGGGGCAATGGGGCCATGGGGAGTTCCTCCCGCAGCGAGGAGACGACGTCCCAGAGGGCGTCTCTGGCGGTGGCGAAACCGCGGCCCTCCGTGCTCTGGAGGCACAGCTCCACGAACCTCTGGAGGCGCGGCGGTATCTCCCGGTCCCACTTCAACTTCCCCCGGCGAACGTCGTCCATCGCCTCCTGTTTGCTCCTGCTGGTCACGGAGCGGTAGATGAGATAGCCGAGATCCCGGATATCCCGCTGGATGTTCAGGAAGACGGGGAAGGGGCTCTCTATGGCTCCCATGACCACCGGAAAACCGGGATCGGAGACCTTGGCCTTGCGGTTGGGGAAGATGAAGATGTGCCTCTCGTCCAGCGAACCGTGCGCCACACCCTGCTTCTCCAGATAGGCAAGGGTCCTGGAGATCTCCAGCGCGAAATAAAGTGCCCCCAGAGGCTTCATCCTCTTGCCCGTCTCCAGGACCTCGTGGAGGGACCTTACGTCCATCAGCTCCTCGACCACGAAAGGGCGGTCCTCCTCAAGCCCGTAGTCCAGGACCTCCACCAGGCCGGGATGCCGCAGCCTGGTGGCCCGATAAGCCGCGGCGCGGAACTGATCGCAGAACTCGCGGTCGGAAAGCAGGTGGGGGAGGGGAAGCTTGACCGCCACCTCCTTTTCCTCGAGAAGGTCGTAACCCCGGAAGACCTCCACGGTCCTTCCCAGAGCGATCCTCTCGTCCAGGCGGTAGCGCTTCCGAAGCACTCTGCCCCGCCAGTCGGGGTACTTCTCGGTCATAAGCCCTAACCCTCCGTAGGCCGGGGATGCCTTTCGCGCTTCCCGGCGGCGCCGAGGCACTCCGTCATCTCATGCCTCGAGGCACGGTCTCAGGGTATTGTAATCCAGAAACGATTCCCGGCATATTCCCGGCTACCGCTGCCCTTCCCGCAGCACCGCGGCAGGGAGTCAGGTCTTTCCCCTATCTCAAGGCGGCCCGGATGACCTCGCGGGCGATGGGGGCGGCCACCGAACCGCCTCCGCCGCCGCTGTTCTCCACCACCACCGCCACGACCACGGTGGGGTTCTCGGCCGGCGCCACCCCCAGGAACCAGGCGTGCGGCGGCTTGCCCTCCACCTCAGCGGTGCCCGTCTTCCCGGCCACGGTCACCCTGGAGATGGCCGCCTGTGTACCCGTCCCCTCCTCCACCACCGAGACCATCATCTTCAGCATCTCCGCCGCCGTCTCGGCGGATATGGGGGTCCTCCACACCGAGGCGTCGTAACGGTCGAGGATGGCCTCCCCCTTGCGCACCTCCTTGAGGAGATGGGGAACCATTATCCTCCCGCCGTTGGCCACCGCACAGCCCATCAGGCAGAGCTGGAGCGGCGTCAGGAGAACCTCCCCCTGGCCGACCCCGGACCAGGCCAACAGCACGGCGTCCATCTTCCCCGCGGGCGGGATGCGCGACGCCGAGACGCCGGGGAGGTCCAGCGGAGGCACGGAGTTCAACCCGAAGGCCTCCGCGCATTTCACCAGGGCGGGAGCCCCCATCTTCACCGCCAGCTGCGCGAAATAGGTGTTCACCGAATGAGTGAGCGCCGTTTCCATATCTATCCTACCGAAACTGCGAGGCGGACTCCCGTAGTTGGTCACCCGTGAGCCTCCCACCTCCCACACTCCCGGGCAGTCGAAGACCGTGGAGGCGGGCAACCCCGCCTCCAAGCCCGCCGATCCGGTGACCACCTTGAAGACCGACCCCGGCGTGTAAAGGCCGGCCGCCGCTCGGTTGAGCAGCGGGCTTCCGGTGTCCTGGCTATAGGAGCGCATGGCCTTATCCGCGAGAGGCGTACCGTCGGCGTCCTTATCCTGGGTGACCAGGGCCTGGGGGTCGAAGGTGGGCCATGAGTACATGGCGAGGACGGCGCCCGTTTTCGGGTTCATGGCCACCACCGCCCCCTTGCGGGAACCGAGGTACTTGGCCGCCGCGGACTGTACCTCCGCATCCAGGGTGAGGTAGATGTCGTTACCTTCACGCACGTCCGAGGTCATCTCCTCTACCCAGGAGCGAGGAGGTTTCCTCCCCAGAAGTTGGTCGTTGTAGGACTCCTCCAGGCCCGTCCTTCCGAACTGGGGACTGTCGTAACCCAGCACGTGCGAAAAGAGGGCACCCTGGTGGTAGCGGCGGAGATAGGCGAAGGGCCCCGGAGCGGGAACGCTCTCCGCCAGGACCAGCCCGTCGGAGGTGATTATCCTGCCCCGGGCTATCCCGTATTCCTCCACCAGCCGCCTCGTGTTAGCAGGATTTTCCAACAATCCCTTCTGCCCCCATACCTGCAGGTAGCTCAAGTTCACCACCAGGACCAGTGTGAGGGCGATGAAGAAGACCCCCAGGCGCCTAATCCCCTTCTGCAAGCTCCCCACCTCCCTCGGAAACACACAACAGCAACCCGAGAAGCAGGAAGTTGCTCACCAGCGAGCTCCCGCCGTAGCTGACGAAGGGCAAGGTGATGCCGGTAAGGGGCATGAGCCTGGTGACCCCGGCCATGATGATGAAGGACTGTAACCCCAGCACGGCGGTCAATCCCACGGCCAGGAGCTTGCCGAAATCGTCCGGGCAGCGCATGGCCAGGCGGAGGCCCCGGCCGCATAGAGCAAGATAGAGAAGGGCCAGGGCCGTGGCCCCCAGGAGTCCCAGTTCCTCCCCCACCGCGGCGTAGATGAAATCGGTCTCCACGAAGGGGATGAGGCCCGGGCTCCCCCGGGCCAGCCCGGTCCCGGAAAGGCCGCCCTCGGCGAAGGCGAAGAGTGACTGGGCTATCTGGTAGCTCTCGTCGTTGACGGTCTCCGGGTTCAAGGGATCAAGCCAGGTCTCCACCCGGACCCTTACGTGTCCGAAGAGGAAGAAGGTGAGGGTGGCTCCGGCCAGGAAGAGCAGCAGCCCGGCGACCACGAAGGTGGCCCTCCCGGTGGCCACGTAGATGACCGCCAGGAAGATGCCGAAGAAGAGGAGAGAGGAGCCCAGGTCCCGCTGGAAGATGAGCAACAGGAGGGAGAGGGCCCACATGGTCAGCAGAGGGCCCAGGTCCCGTGGACGGGGCAGGTGCACCCCGGCCACCACCTTCCCCGCGGCGGCTATGAGCTCCTTCCTCTCCGCGAGGTAAGCGGCGAAAAAGACGGCCAGGAGGATCTTGGCCAGTTCCGAGGGCTGGAAGCGTAACGGTCCCAGGATCAGCCACAACCTGGCGCCGTTGACCTCGCGGCCGAAGAACACCGTGGAGAGAAGAAGTACCAGCCCCAGGACGGCCAGCGTGTAGCGATAGTTGTCCAGGGACCGGTAATCCCGTAAAAGGGCCACCAGGAGGAGCATGGCGGCAATCCCCACTCCCAGCCAGACGAGTTGCAGGCGGGCCATATGGGCGTTGAGGCGGAGGAGTACTATCAGGCCCACGCAGGTCAGGGCGGCGGCCAGGGGTAGGAGCAACGGGTCCGCCTGAGGACGCAGGATGCGCAACACCAGGTGAGCGAGGAGGAAGAAGCCCGTCCAGAGGAGGGGATAGACCACGTGGCCGGCGACCAGGGTACCGCCGGTGCTTAAGTCCAGCGACACCCACCCCAGGAAGGAGAGGGGGAGGATGACGGCCAGGAGAAGCGCTTCCTTCCACCTCGGGCTCATGGCCACCGCCCTTTCCTCGCTTTCCTCGTGGCTACACTCGAGACCTGCCCCTCGGGTCCGCGCCCCGCCGGTCCCCACCGTGAAGCCCGTCACCCGGCACCGAGAAAGCGCCTGCGCAACCGCGCCACTGGGCCTTCCCTCGTCCGCCGCCCTGCGTCCTCCACGGAGAAGAGGGACACGTCGCCCTCCTCGAGGTCCACGAGGATCACGGTCACGTTGTCCTCCCCGCCCTTGGCGTTGGCCTCCTCGACGAGCATCCGGGCGCACGCCTCCGGATCGTCCTCCGCCTGCAGGAGGGCCGCGAGCTCCTCGTCCTCCAGATGCGTGGTCAAACCATCGGTGCAGAGGAGGATGCGGTCACCCGGCCTCACTTCCACCCTCACCAGGTCCGCGGCGAGATTGGCCGTCAATCCCAGGGCCCGCAGGATTACGTTGCGCCTCGGATGTTGCCTGGCCTCACGGGGAGTGAGAAATCCCTCCCTCACCATCTTCTCCACCAGGGAATGGTCACGGGTGAGGGGGTTCAAGGCTCCTCCTCTTAAAAGGTAGGCTCGGCTGTCGCCGACATGCCCCAGGTAAGCCCCTTCTTCCAGGAGCAGGACGGTGAAAGTGGTGCCCATGCCTCGGAGACCCGGATCCTCATCGGCCATCTTCATGACGGCACGGTTGGCGGCCTGCAGGCAGCCGCGCAGCCGCCGCAGGGGATCCAGGCCCCGGTTCTCCCTCTCGCAGCGCAGGAACTCCTCCACCGCCGCCGAGCTGGCCACCTGCCCCGCCCGATGTCCCCCCATGCCGTCGGCCACGATGAAGAGGCGCCCATCGGCATGCGAGAAATCCTCGTTCCTCTCTCGCACCCTCCCTATATCGCTCAGGACGGCATAACGCACGGCATCCTCCAGTCCTCACCCTGTCCTAAAAAACGCCGGCCCACCTCGCTCGATGGCCCTAGAGGGCGGCCCGTGACCGGGAATCAAGCTTTGAACTCCATCAGGGTGCGTCCTACCTTTATGCGGTCGCCCACACGCAACTCGATAGGATAATTGATGCGTCTTCCGTTGACGTAGGTTCCATTGGTGCTTCCCAGGTCCTCCACATAGTAGTGGTCCTGCAAGGTGTAGATCCTGGCATGAAGGTTGGAAACGAACTCGTCCTCCAGGCATATGGAGCACTCCGGTGCCCGGCCGATGACCAGTTCTTCCACGATCTCCCATTCCTTGCGCGTGCGCCGTCCTTCCCCGCTTAAAAGGACCAGGGCGGCGCGGCGACCTTTCCTTCGTGTCCTGGAGGTTTCCCGTGCCGGGAGCCTCGGCGGAGCGGGTCTGAGCTCCCGGTAGACGGCCCTGACCACAAAGGCGAGGAAGAGGTAAAGCAGAGCGAGGAAAAGGTATCTAAGCGAGACGTAGACTATCTCCGGCAAGTCAGACCCCTTCCCGAAATAACCCTTCCTTCCGGCACGGCATTCTTCCGCCCGCCTCCGGAAAACGCATCACTCCCTCGACCGGGCCCACGCTTCCCTCGGGCCCTCCCCTTGGCGTTACCTCTCCAGGCGGAACTCCATCCTCGTATCGCCCATGGAAATCAAGTCCCCGTCCTCGAGCAGCCTCTCCCTTATCCGCCGCTCGCCGACCAGCGTGCCGTTGGTGCTTCCCATGTCCCGCAACACGTATCCCCGCGGGCCCCTCTCGATCTCCGCGTGGAACCTCGAGACCCTCGGATCCGGTAGGACGAGGTCGTTCTCCTCCGCCCTGCCGATACGCAGGCGCGCCCCTTGCAAGCGGAAGGCCAATCCGGCTCGCTCGCCGGAAAGGACCCTCAGCACGCCCATCCCCTCACCGGGAAGGTCAGAGGCCCTTAGCTCCGGCTCCGCCGCCCCGCCCCCCGAGACGGCCATCTCCTCGAAGGAGGCTTCCACCCGGAATTCTCCGATTCCCAAGGCCTCATCCCGCGCAAAGCTCAAGCGTGGCCTGGTGGCGAGATGGTAATCCCGGCGGTTGGCGTAGTCGATGACCAGGCTTTCCATCTCCTTTCCCAGGGCCTCCAGCACGCCCTCCAGGTGATCGTAATCGGCGGTGCCGAGGCGGACCAGGAAGCGGTTGGGGGCCAGTATCTCGTTGACCCCCAGCACCCTCTCCTCGTCCATCTCCCGGAGTACGCGACGAGCTATCTCCAGCGGGTGGACCCGCCCCTTGAATATTCTGGTAAACGGCTCCTGGAAGGCCCTTTCCAGGCTTCTCTCGAAACGCCTCAGAAGACCCATCACCCCACGTCCTTCAGGAGGTCCTCCACCGCCTCGACGCGCACCGGGAATCTGACCGTCTCCACCCCGGCCAGGACGAGCGACAGGGAGGCCAGCAGGACGGCGCGCCCGAACCCGCCTCCAAAAAGGTAGAGAAAGATGCCGAGCACCGAGGACATGCTCGCTCCCACCCCTTGAAGCCCGAAGACCCCCTCGGCGTAGGTCCAGGCCTTCTCGCTGCGGCCCACATGTGGAAAAACCTTCCAAAGCCTGCGGTAGAGGTAGAAGGTGAAAAAGGCCCACACAGCCAACCCCGCGCCGGCCAGCCCCGCCGTCGCCAGGTCTAGGGCGATTCGGCTCACGTGCGCTCTCTCCGCCTTCCAAGGGGTGAATTCCATGACGGCCATGAAGGCCAGGAGCGCCACCGGGATGCCCCAGGCGATGAGACACATCCTCGCGAAGACCCGTCTCTTCCCGTTTTCCATGGATGAAACCCCGAACTTCGACAAGTTTCCACGCGGCCAAGTGCATTATACCAGCCGCCCACGGAGGCTTAAAAACACGTGGGGCGCTGCCGATATGTTATGCGTCGGATAAGGCTTAGCGGCGACTTTCCGGTAATCGTCGCGGCGGAGCGTGCGCTCGGGCTGCAGTGTAAAGGTCATCCCGACGGGTGATAGAATTTTTCATAAGGTGTGACGTTAACCCTGGAGGTGGCGGCCATGGAATGTCCTTTCCACGCCGGAAACGAGGCGATAACCGCTTGCGCCCAGTGCGACACCCCCATATGCCCCCTCTGCGCATCGGAGACCAATCAGGTGCTCCTCTGCATGAACTGCTATCGCTCCCGGGTGGAGGAACTTGGTGCCGCCCTGAGCAGCGCTCCGGCCCGCCTGGTCAAGGAGAGGAAGAAAGCGGAAGCCAAACTGTTCTCCAAGCGCGCCAAGTCCGGTGCCGTGGGTGCGCCGCCGGTAGAGGCACGGGCGGCCTATCCTACGGAGGCGACGCGGCCTCTCTGGGAGCGTGAGGAGCTCGAACCCTTGGCCGCCGTGACCGCCCCGGCGGAGGTCGCCGCGGCCCCGGAGGAGGCCCCCCTGAGCAGGAAGGAGCTGGCCCGCCTGCGCAAGGAGGAGGCCAAGCGGCTGAAGATGGAGAAGAAGCTGGCCAAGCGGGCCAAGGGGGAGGCGGAAGCGGCGGAGGTCGCCGCGGCCCCGGAGGAGGCCCCCCTGAGCAGGAAGGAGCTGGCCCGCCTGCGCAAGGAGGAGGCCAAGCGGCTGAAGATGGAGAAGAAGCTGGCCAAGCGGGCCAAGGGGGAGGCGGAAGCGGCGGAGGTCGCCGCCGCCCCGCCTCCGGAGCCTGCCCCTTTCCTCCAGCCCCCTGAGGAGCTTGCGGCTCCTGCTCCGGAGAGGGAACCCCAACCCGCTCCCGCCCCCTTGCCGGACATCACCTTTGAGCTCCCTCTGGAGCCGGAAAAGGAGGGCATAAGACTCCCAAGGCTCGAGGACCGCCTGGAGTTCCTCCCGCCCCTGGAGGAGAAGGAGGAGGAAATGCCCCCCGGGCTGGAGCCCCCCGAGGGCTTCTTCGACTGATCCTACGGTTTCAGGGGCGTTCCCTGCGCAGCCGCGCTCTCCACCTGTCCAGCTGGGATGCCCAGGGAGAGTACCTGTTCCCCCCGACGGCGGCCGTGCGCAGGGAGGCGAGGAATCCGTTCCTATCGGTAAATTCTTCCATTTCCACGAACACCAGCCCCACGTGTTCCGCCTTATGGGCGTCGCTCCCCGCGGTGGCTGGAAGTCCCACACTCTCCGCGAAACGCGCCGCCCTCTTATTGGCGCCCGGGTAGCGGGGTTTGCCGTTCAGGACCTCAAGTGCGTCGATCCCCCCCGCCAACTCACGCAGGCGCCGCGCGGTCATGCGCCTCAGCTTCACGTAATCGAAGGGGTGGGGAATGATGACCACCCCTCCCTGTTCGCGGATGCGGGCGATGGTCTCCGGGGCGGAGAGACCGGGAGGCACGTCCTCCTCCAGGAAGAGGCCGATGATCTCTCCCTCCGCCGACCTTATCTCCGAGCCGGGTATGATCAGGAGCTCCGGAAGCTCGGTGGCGAAGGAGATCCCCCCGCGGACGGAATCGTGGTCGGTCACCGCCACGCCCCTGAGGCCGCGCCGCCGGCAGGCCTCCAGAAGCCCGCGGGGGTCTATGGAACTGTCGAAGGAATACATCGTATGCACATGAAGGTCCAGCTTTATCCTCATTCCCCCTCCGGGCCATTACCCCGACCGCTCGCGGACATCCGCGGCGAATCGGCGACTTGACCTGCGATGACGAGCTTCTCGTCCGAGTTCTCCGGTCCCAGCCCCCCGTCCTCCCCAGGGCGTGGAGATCGGAGCGGCGTTCAGCGGTATTTTTCGGGAACGGCGCAGTACCTCTCGATGGACTCCACCAGCTCCCGCATCCCCACGGGGTCTATGAAATACACGCTGGCGCTACCCACCGCTCCCGTCCTGCCAGGCGCCACCCCTCCCTGCACATCCACTACCGGAAAGGAGGCGAACTCCCGCGCCAGGCGTATGAGCTCATCGCGAGTGAAGTCGGTATCCAAAGAATCCAGTGCCACGTAGAGGAACCAGGCCGCGCCCGGGTATGCGGCCATTTTCTTCCCTTGGTTGAGGGCCTGGATTAAGAGGCGCTGTTGCTGGCGCACCCTCTCCAGGTCCCCCCGGGCGTAGTTGCGGGAACGGGCCATGATGAGCGCCTGATCCCCGTCGAGCACCTGGCTTCCCGCGCCGATGTTGCCCAGCTTGGGGTCGGATATGGGTTTCTCCAAGGTTATGGGAATCCCGCCGAATAGGTCCACGAGCCAGCGGAACTCGTCGAAGTCCAGAGCCACATGCCGGTCCATCTCCATCCCGGTGACCGATTCCGCCGTGCGGCGGGCGAGCTCGGCACCCCCCAGGGCATAGGCATCGTTTATCTTGCTCTTCCCGTGACCCGGGATCTCCACGTAGGAATCGCGGGGGATGGAGAGCAGGCAGACCTTCTGCCGGTCGAGGTCCAGGTGGGCGACGAGCATCACGTCGCTCCTGCGGTTGCCCTGCTCCGGCCTTCCCAGGCCGTGATCCAGGCCCAGGATGAGCACGTTGAGCGTGCGGTAGGGCAGGGCTCCAGTTTCAGGGAACAGCGGTGGGTCGGCGACGCCGGGGAAGGGCTCCATGAGCGCGGTTCCGCGGCCTTCTCCCAAAAACCAGCCCCAGGGGTCCACGAGAAGGAAGGCACAGAAGGCCGCCGCCAGCAGGCTCAAAGAGAGCAGGGCGGCCCTTAACCGCTTTCTCTTTCTCAAACCGGCCAGCTTCCTCGACCTCCTTGCAGTGGGAAGGAAGGCTCACTTTGAACCCGCGTTGGTTTCCCGCCTCCCTCCCTGCTCAAGTCGCCTCGCCCCGCAAAAGAGTCCTTCCCTTAAGACGTCAAGGGCGTTGCCCATCCGCTGTCCTCCTCCGCCAGTGTACAGCGAAACCAATTCCCACGGGAGCCCTATCGGGCCTCGTGAACGCTCCGCGCGCCCGCAATACACCCGCCGAGGCGGTGCTTACCAGCTTCCCGCGTGCTCCGCCTTTTTCCTCCCACCGGCGGCCCGAGCACAGTATACGTATATCCATTAGACAACCCGCCCGTTCATCCCTTCCCTCCCGCCGGGAGGCATGCGGCGAGGGGTCGCCACCCGAAACGCGCCCGGGATATGGAGGCGGCGAGAGCACCCCGCGTGAGCATCCTCCTTCCCCGGCTGTATAATAGGCACGTCCTGGTCCGAGCTCGCGGAAAGGCGGGTTGACGGATGCTCGACTGGCTGCTCAATTTGGATTACGCGCTCTTCCGCTGCCTGAACGGGCTGGCGGGCAGGAACGCCCTGCTCGACTCCTCCATGAAGGCCTTCTGTAACGACCACCTGGTCCCCTTCACTCTGGGTTTCCTTGTCCTGGTCATGGCCCTGAAGGGCCGCCGCCGCGCGGAGGACCGGGAGAACCTGGCGGCGGTGATCCGCGTCTTCCTCACCGTGGCCCTCTCCGCCGCCCTGATGCAACTGGTGATCACCCTGGTGCACCGGCCGCGCCCTTTCGTGGACCACGAGGTCAACCTCCTTTTCTACAGACCGGTGGACTGGTCCTTCCCCAGCAACCCGGCCACGGCCACCTTCTCCTTCTTCTTCTCCGCTTTCTTGTCGGACCGGAAGTTCTCCTGGTATTTTCTCCCACCCGCCATCCTCATGTCCTTCGCGCGGGTCTTCTGCGGGGTGCACTACCCGGGCGACGTCCTGGCCGGGATGTTCCTCGCCCTCTTCAGTGCCTGGATGGTGCACCGCCTGCGCTTCCTGAGCCGGCCGTTCGTCGCCGCGGCCCTGCAGGTGGAAAGCCGCCTGCGGTCCGCCCTCAGCCTAAGGGAGTGACGGTGAACGAGGTATTTTACGAGGATATCCTGGAGACCTTCATCTTCTGCTTCCTGGCTTCCCTGGGCATCATACAGGTGATGGCGGCCAGGAGAGGCTGGCACGGTCTTTCCTTTTACGGGGGCCGCGTCCGGGAGAACGTCAACAATGCCCTGGGGGCGGCGCTCATAATCTTCGCCTACGCATGGTATTTCAGCGACCCGCTGCACCGGAATGTGCGCAACATCGAGGCCCTCATGAGCATGGTCTGCCTGATCCTGGGCATCCTGTCCGCCGCCGCCTTCTCCTGCATCGCCGCTTCCCTCTCCGAATCCCTGCGGCGGAGGCGCCTGAGGAGGTGGAATCTCGGTCATGGAGTGGAGGAGTTCACGGAACGCCGGGTTTCCCTCCCCGGCGGGACGGCTGTCCTGCACGGGGACCCGGACTGGACGGCGGCGAAAAGGCGCCTGGTCATCGTGGGCGAGCCCGGAGGCCTGAGCCGCCACCTGGAGCGCCTCCTCATCCACCGCCTCCCCGAGGGCACGGCGGCGGTGTCCCTGTGGGCTCGGGACTTCCCGTCCCCGGGGGAAGAGGCGGAAGGCGAGGCCCTGGATTCCTACCTCTCCCGGATGCTCCGTGAGCTGCAGGGGCAGCGGCTCTTCGAGCCGGAGGGGAGTTCCTTCCTCGGCCTGGGATGGGGAGCCGACCAGCTGCTGGCGGCAAGCCGGTCCGTGGAGCGGGACTTTCGCCCCGCCGCCCTGGTGGCCCTGTCCCCCGTCCTCCCCGAGCCGGAGAGCATGACCCTGGGGGATTCCCTGCGCTCCAACACGCCCTGGGACGCCCTGAAGGTCCTGCTGGGGACAAGGCCGTGGCGGGAAGAGGGGTTCCGCTCCCTTTTACGGTTGTGGATCCCGCCCGGAACCCTCAGCATCGTCACCGCCACCGCGCTCACCGCTTCCCTGCATCTGCGGTGGTGGTTCCTATCCGGCCCATTGGGAGGGATCATAGCCTCACTTTGGGTCACCTATTACCTGGATCGCTCGCTGCGCAGGAAGAGGGCCGTACCGCCGCGGGAGGACTGGGAGCGGAGGATGGCCGGCAGGCTTTCCGCCCTGGAGCTCCACGGCGGGGAGCTACGCCCCGTCGTGATCCTCACCGGGGACCAGGTCGAGGAGCACGAGAAACGCCCCGGTACGCGCGTTTCGCCTGCGGAAGGAGGCCCATGGATATGGAGGAGGGCGTTGCGCGGGAAGTTCCTCCTGGACCCCCAAAACGCGGAGCGCCTGCTCTCCCTTCTCTTCCCCGAGGACATCGGGACCTAGTCGGCAGGGAAAGGACCCCCCTCAACCCCGCCCGGATACCATGACCCCCTCCACCACCACGGTGGGCGCCCCCAGGCTGCCCTCGAAGGGGAGGAAGCGGAGGTCCTCACCCACGGCCACCGTGTGGCGGAGGAAGTCCGTGGCCTTCCCCGCCAGGGTGATCTCCCTGAGCGGCTGTTCCAGCTCCCCGTTCCTTATGCGCAGTCCCAGGGCCCCTAGGGAGATCTCTCCGCTCACCGGGTTTGCTCCGGCATGGGCTCCCACCACCTGGAGGATGAGGACGCCGTCCTCCACGCCCCTCACCAGCTCCTCCCGGGTACCCTTTCCGGTGAGGAGGAAAAGGTTGGTGGCCCCCACTCCGGGCCGCTCCCGGAAGGAGGAACGTGTGGCGTTTCCCGTGCTCTCCGTTCCGGAGCGGGAGGCGGTGTACATGTTGTGCAGGTAACCGACGAGGACGCCCTCGCTGATGAGTTCCTTACGGCGGGTGGGAACCCCCTCGTCGTCGAAGGGAGCGGTGGAGGGAGCTCCCGGCAGCAGGCCGTCGTCCACCACCGTCACCAGCGAGGAGGCCACCCTGTCACCCTGTCTTCCGGCCAGAAAGGAGCGAGCCTTGAGGACCGCCTCGGCGGACAGCGCCGCGGCCAGCATGCCCATGAACTCGGCGGCTACCATGTTGTCCAGCACCACCGTGGTCCGCCGCGAGGGCATGCTCCGGGAACCTAAAAGACAGGTGGCCCTGTCCGCCGCTTCCCCGGCCACGCGCTCCAGGTCCAGGTCGGAGGGCTTGACCGCCACGTCGAAGGAGAAGCCGGTCTGCGACTCCTCTCCCTCCTCGGCGATGGGGAACACGTAACACTGGCATTCCGTGGAACGGTATGACCCGGAGACCCCCAGGCTGTTGGCCACCGCCACCTCGGAGACGGCGTCGGCGTAGACCGCCGTCTCCACGCGCTTTATGCGGGAATCACGTGATATGGTAAACTCTTCCAAGCGAAGCGCGATCTCCACTTTCTCGTCCGAAGAGGTCCCCTCCACCTCGGGGTGATAGATCCCCAGATCCTCGGGGTAGGCCCCTCCGGGCCATGGAAGGCGGTTGTGCTCGTCCGGTGCGCTGAAGAGGGCGATGGCCGCGGCCTCCTCCACCGCCCTCCTGCATTCCTCCCAGTCGAACCCGGTGCAGTAGGCGTAACCCAGCCTCCCACCCTTGAGCACCCTCACCCCCAAGCCCCGGGAATGCGCGTAGCGCAGGGATTCCACCTCCCCCCCGTACACCTTGACCGTAAGCCCCCGGTGCTCCTGGGCGTAGAGTTCGAGCTCGGCCCCCTCTCCGGCCAGGGTTCGGGCTCTCTCCACCCATTCCTCCAGCAGGGAACGGAGCTCGGCGCGCGCCTCCAATCAGATCACCTCCGTGGTTCCCCCCACCACCAGCTCCCGAACACGCAGGGTGGGCTGCCCCGTGCACACGGGGACGAGCTGTCCTTCCTTCCCGCACATCCCGGTATCGAAATCGATGTCATCGCCCACGGCGTCGATGTCCAGGAGCACGCGGGGGCCGTTCCCGATCAGGGTAGCCCCCTTCACCGGCTCGGCCACTTTTCCCTTGCGGATCATGTAGCCCTCGGTTACGGCGAAGATGAAGTCTCCGGTGACCGGGTTGACTTCCCCTCCACCCAGCTTGCGGGCATAAAGACCCAGCTCGGTGTCGGCTATGATGTCCTCGACGCGGCCTCCGCCCGCCTCTATGTACGTATTGCTCATGCGGGGAATGGGGACGTGGCGGTAGGACTGGCGGCGCCCGTTGCCGGTCGGTTCGGCGCCGTCCCGCATGGCGCGTTTGCGGTCGTTTATATAGCCCACCAGCACCCCCTCCACGATGAGCGGGGTACGGGCCGCTTTCACCCCCTCGTCGTCGTAAACGAAGGATCCCCACCGGTTGGCCAGCGTGGCGTCGTCGTAGGCGTTGACCAGGGGCGAGGCCACCTTCTGGCCCATCCGTCCCGCGAATACCGAAGCCCTCTTGTACACCGCGTCCGCCTCCAGGCTGTGCCCGCAGGCCTCGTGGAATAGGACCCCTCCCGTGCCGTTGGCGATGACCACGGCCATGGGGCCGGAGGGGGCAGGCCTGGCCTCCAGCATGGTCAGGGCCTGCAGGGCGGCGGCGCGGCCGATCGCCTCAGGAGGAAATTCCTGGAATAACTCGTAGCCTCCCAGAATGCCCGGGCTCTCGTGGCCGGTCTGGATCTCCCCCTCATGCGCCGCCACAGCCTGTACCACCATGCGCACCCGCACGCGGAGGTCGGTCACCGCCTCGCCCAGGGAGTTGGCGATGAACACCTCCTGGCGGGCGTCTCCGAGCACCACCACCACCTGGACGATGCGCGAGCCGGTCTCCCTCGCCGCCTGGTCGGCACGGTGCAAGAGCTCGACCTTCCGCTCGCGGGGAAACTCGCCCAGACCCAGGCGTACCGGGTGTTCTTCGAGACGCGGAAGGTGCCGCAGCGGTTTCTCCATGTCCACCACAGCTGCCTTTCCCGCCCTGGCCGCCGCGGCGGCCGCGCGGGCGGTCTCTTCCAGGGAAGCGGGAGAGAGGTCGTTGGTATAGGCGTAGGCCACCGATTCCCCGCATATCACGCGAATCCCGGCTCCCGCCTCCCGGCCGGAGATGTTCTCCTCCACCTTCCCCTCCTCCAGGCGCAGGTTGTAACCGCTCCTGCGCTCCGCGAAGAGCTCCGCGAAATCACCGCCACGCGAGAGGGCGAGCCCTATCACCCGGGCGGCCAGGTCCTGGTCGAGCAGCGTCATGTGCACCTCCGTATCTCCTGGTCCGGAATGACGGCCCGCCGGCATGCGGTGGCCGGGACCCGAAAAACGCAGCCGCAAATCATACCGGCGGAAAACACCTTAACCTTATGGAATATCCTTCCATAAGACTCAGGGAACCAACGAGACCTGCCGAACCGGCCCGGTGGCGGTCAGCCGTCCATACCCTCACGGCATCCCTTTGAGCCGCCGGACGGTCCTCGTGAAAGCCCTTCCGGTTCATTTTTCCGCGCCGACCTCCCGCCCTTCCATCCCCCGCGGTATCTCGAAGCTCACGATTGTCCCTCCGCCGTGGCGGTTCTCCGCCCATATCCTTCCTCCGTGAGCCTCCACCAGCTCGCGGCAGATGAAGAGGCCCAACCCCACCCCGGAATAAGGCCGCTTCATGGAGCCGTCCGCTTGGTAGAATCGGTCGAACACCCGCTTCAGCTTCGAGGGCTCGATGCCGATCCCGCGGTCCATCACCCTCACCAGCACCCGGTCCCCCCTCACCCTTCCCTCCAGGCGGATCTCGCCTTTTCCCTGCGAGAACTTCACGGCGTTGGAGACCAGGTTGGTGAGGACCTGTTCCATGCGTCGGGCGTCGGCCATGACCAGGGGGAACTCGGGAGAGAAGTCCACCACTATCGGCTGGTCCGGGCTCCTCTCCGCGTACTGGGAGGCCACCTTTCGGGCCACTCCCTCGAGGTCGCACACCTCCTTGTTCAGCCGCACCCTCCCCATCTCCAGCAGGGAGAGGTCCAAGAGCTCGTCCACCAGCCGGGACAGGAACTCGGTCCTCTCCAGGATGACCTGGAGACACTGCAGCTCCTCCTCGTAGGTGAGGCTCTCGTAGTAATCGCGTATGGTCTGGGCATAGCCGCTGATGAGGGAGAGCGGCTGCTTGAGCTCGTGGGTCACCATGGAGATGAAATTGGACTTCATCTCGTCCAGGGAACGCAGCTCCCGGTTGGCTTGCTCAAGCTCCTCCACATGCCTCTGAAGCTCCCTGTGGAGCATGGCGTTCTCCAGGGCGATCCCTACCTCTCCGGCCAGGGCGGAGAGGGTACGGCGGGATTCCTCCCCCAGTTGGCCGGCCTCCGCGGAAGCGGTGCAGAGGAGGCCCAGCGTCCTCTTGGCCGAGCGGAGGGGCAGGAGGATGACGGAACCCCCGGGAAAGAGCCGCGCCAGCTCGGCGTGGTCGTGCTCTTCACCGGGTTCCAGGAAGACGGCCTCCCCGGCGGCGATGGCCTCCCCCAGCGGGCCCTCCCCGGCGGTGAACCGCTCCGGGAGGAGCCCGACCTCACCCGCCGGCGTGCGGCTGTAGAGGAGGTTGAAGCTCTCCCCCGCGGCCAGGTAGCACCATCCCATCTCGTGGGAGCTGAAATCCATGACCGCCTGCATGGCCCTCTGCAGGATCTCGTCAGGGTCCCGGTATCCCCACAGGGAGAACACCATCTCGTAGAGGGTGCGCAGTTCGGCGGTCCTCTTGCGCACCTTATCCTCCAGCATCAGGTGCGAGCTGTGCAGGGCATCGGCCATGCGGTTGAAGCTGGTCGCCAGACCCTCCAGTTCCTGGCCCCCCCGGACCTCCACGCGAAAGCCAAGGTCTCCCAGGCCGAGTTTCTCTGCGGCATCCTGCAGGCGGCGCAGGGGGTCGGCTATCATATGCGCCAGGAGGGCGGCGGCCAGCATGGAGGCCAGGGCCAGCCCCGCCACGACGTAGATGATGAGATTCCGGAGGCGGGTGAGGTCGGCGAAGGCGTTGGCGGAGTCCTCCTCCACCATGATGCCCCAGCCCGTCTCCGGGAGCCGGAAATATCCCCCAAGCACCTTGCGCCCGGCGTAATTGCGGTATTCTGCCACGCCGCTCTGCCCTTCGACGACCCGGCGCACCCCCTCGGTATGCAGGGGCTCGCCAAGGATCTCCAGGCCCATCTCGGAAAGAGACCGCGGCGGCCGGGTTATCAAACGCCCCTCGGCGTCCACCAGGTATGCCTCGCCGGAGATACCCACCGTCAGGGAACCCAGTTCTCCGCCTATTCCCTCGGGGGTCAGGTCCCCCACCAGGACGGCCACCACCTTCCCGTCCACAACCACAGGGGCGGCCACGGACATCAGGAGCTCGGTCTGTGTGCCCTCACCCTCCCTGTGGAAGGGGATCATCCTGACCTCGTCCGCGCCCAGGCCCTGGATACTCTCCTCTACCCGGCCCCGGTAAGCGGGGTCGGTGCTTCCCAGGAAGAGGCCGCCGGGATGGAAGAGGTTGAGGCGCTTGAACCCGGGGACCTTTATCTGCTTTCCGCCCAGTGCGGATCCCAACACCCCGGGAGCGGGACCCATGGCGTAGAGGGCGGCGGCAACCTCGGCCAGCACCTTCATCTGCATCTTCAGGGTGGGGACCCACACCCCCTCGATTATCCTTAGCACGTCATTGCCCACTCCAGCGACGTCCTTCTCCACCCGCTCCTTGATCATGGAGCGGGCGACGACGTAGGAGGCCGTCCCAACGGACAGCCCGGCCACCAGGCCGGAGAGCATGACGGCCAGGAATATCCTCCCCCTCAGACTGGCGAAAACACTCCTCAGAAGGCGCATCCCGTCCCTCTCACGAACCCCCGTATCCCGCCGCGGCACTCCGCCGGGGAATACACGGCCAAGACCTTTGCGCGTCCCCGCGGCGTTCCTTGCATACCCCTACGATTATATCCCCTGGCTCGGCCTACGATTATATCCCCTGGCTTGGGAAAATCCCGAAGATCAGTGAAACGCCCTCCTTCCACGCCTGCCTCGCGGTGGGATAATCTAATGAGGAGGAAGCCGCGCCGTCGGGCGGCAAACGCATGGCGCCACGGCAACCGGGGTTCGGTAGGCGAGAGGCTTCCCCGGGTTCGAAGAGGAACATCCGGGACTCGACCTCAGCCGGAGGGAAAGGTGGCCGAGCTCCGCGTGGGGACGTCGGGATGGCATTATCAGCACTGGCAGGGCATCTTTTATCCTCCCCGGCTCCCGACCCGCGAGTGGCTGGATTTCTACTCCCGGCACTTCGACACCGTGGAGATAAACAACTCCTTCTACCGGCTCCCCGCGCCGGAGACCTTCGCCGCCTGGAGGGACAAGGTACCCGAGGGTTTCCTCTTCGCCGTCAAGGCCAACCGCTTCATCACCCACGTGAAGAGGCTGCGCGACCCCAAAGAGGCGCTTGCCAACTTCTTCCATAATATGAGCGGGCTCCGGGAAAAGACGGGCCCCATCCTCTTCCAGCTCCCTCCCCGCTGGAAGGCGGATCCCGGACGCCTGCGCGAATTCGTGCGCGCGCTCCCCTCCGGCCACCGCTACGTCTTCGAGTTCCGGGATCCCAGCTGGTTCGTGCCTCAGGTCTACCGCGTCCTCGAGGATGCGGGGTGCGCCCTGTGCGCCGCGAGCTCTCCGGTGTTCCCGGAAGCCAGGGTGGAGACGGCAGATTTCGCCTTCCTCCGCTTCCACGGCGGCAAGGTCCTCTACGGTTCCAAATATTCAGTCGAGGAGCTCGCGGAATGGGCCGAGTATGCCCGCCGCTTGCTCGAGGAGGGAAGGGACGTCTACGCTTACTTCAACAACGACGCCTACGGCTACGCTCTGGAGGACGCCCGTACCTTCCTCGAGCTGGTCGGCTGAAAGCCCATGCCCCGCCGTCTCACCGTCACATAGCGGAAAGCTGCCCGAGGCGCGGCGCAAGCGAGCCGCCCGGCAACCGGTTATATGACCACCGGGCCAGGTAGCGCGGCATGGGATCGGAGAAAAGGGCCGGCCCCAACCCGCCGTCGTCCCCCTTCTCCCGGCGGTGCTTCCATCCCGGATATCGGCGGTTCCGCCCGCCACCTCAGGCCTTGCGGGCCAGGCTGCGCCCCAGCTCTTCCAGGCGGGCGACATCCTCCGGAGAAGCCTGCGGACCCTTCCAGAGGCTGAGGGGGGCTCCCGCCTTCACCGCCACGCCCCTCAGCACCACTTTGGCCCCGCGACGGCGGAGAAGCCGGCGCAGGCGGCGGAGCGTGGCCTTGCCCCGGAAACCGGCATATGCGCTGAAGACCGTGGCCTTCTTGCCTTTGAGGGCCTTCCGGTCAAGCCCCTTTATGAACCTCTTCACCACCCGAGCCGGCCTGGCTCCCCGCGTGGGGCTGCCCACGGCCAATATGGTATATTCTTCCAATTCCTGGGGCTGCAGGTCCTTTACCGGCTTGACGGTCACGCTGACCTTGCCGGCCTCCAGGCCCCTGGCCACCGCCTCCGCGGCCTCTGCGGTGTGTCCGGTCTTGGTGTGATAGACGACCAAGGCTTTTTTTCTTTTCCCGAACATGAGACCCTCCTTGCCTACACGGACTGCCCCTCCCAGGTACGTGGAAAATAATACCCACGGCGTCCGCCGTTCAAACCGTCGTGGTCGAAGGCGTCCTACGGTCAGGTCCGGTCGGCATCCGGGTTGCTTTCCCTGTGGAGGGGAAGGGAGAAGGCCACCACCGCGCCCATACCCTCCTCGTCCTCCACCCAGACCCGCCCCCCATGGGCCTCCACGTAGGTGCGCACGATGTAGAGGCCCAGGCCCAGTCCTCCCTCCATCCCCTCCGCCTTGCTCCTGGTGAACTTGTCGAAGAGCCTTTCCCGGTCCTCGGGCGGGATGCCGGGACCCCGGTCCTTGACCCTCACCACCGCTTCCCCGTCCTGCACGTCGCCGGTGACCACCACGGACTCGCCGGGCGGGCTGAAGCGGAAGGCATTGTCCAGGAGGTTGATGAGTACCTGGCGTACCTTGTCCCAGTCCGCCTCCATCTCCAGCCGTCGTACCGAGGTCACCAGGTGGACGTTTCTTGCTCCCGCCGTCAGGGACATGGACCCCGCCACCTCCTGGAGCACGGACACCAGGTCCCCCGGCTGCGGGTTGAGAAAGATCTGCTCCGATTCTATACGGCTCATGTCCAGCACGTTCTCCACCATGCGGTTGAGCCTGCGGCACTCCCGGAGAACGTGGTCGATGCAGGAGAGCTTGCGGTCCTCGTCCATGCGCTCCCAGTGGTCCTTGAGGGCCGAGGCGTAGCTGTTGATGACCGTGAGCGGGGAGCGCAGCTCGTGCCCCACGATACCCACCAGCTCCGTCTTCAGCCTGTCCAGCTCGCTCAACCTCCGGTTGGCCTCCTCCAGGAGTGCGTTCCTGCGCAACAACTCGAGCTCCATCTCCCTGGACTGGGTGACATCGCGGGCGATGACCAGGGCGGCCTCCTTCTCCGTGTGGAGCCGGGTCCCGGTGATGGAGAGGATGACCGATTTGCCGTCCGGCCTCCGCAGGGTCACCTCATAGAACCTTATCTTCTCTCCCCGGAGGCCTCGCGACAGAGCGGAGAAAGCGCGCTCCATCTCCTGCGGGTCCAGGAAGTCAAGGTAGCCCTTGCCGAGCACGCGTTCCACCGGGAAACCAAGGACCTCTTCCGCGTCCGTGTTTATGGCCAGGATGTTTCCTTCCCGGTCCACGGTGAAAATCACGTCGTAGCTGTTGTCCAGCATCTTCCTGAACTTGGTCTCGGCCTCCTGAAGCCTTTTCTCCCGCAGCCCGAGCTCCTCCAGGGCGCGCATGTGCTCCTCCTTGGCCCGCAGAAGGCCGGCCACCAGGATGTCGTAGCCGAAGCAGGCCTCGAAGGCCAGCACCCCGTAGGTCTGAAAGCGCAGGGCCCACAAATCCCATATGATGTCTATAACCTGTAGGCAAGCCCCCAAGGTTATGGAGATCGCCCCCAGAAGGGCCAGGAGGTGCTGGCGGTCCCTCTGAAGGAGGTACTCACGTGCCATGAGGACGACGATGAGCGCGGTGGCCATCAGGAGGTAGGCCCCGAAAGCCAATTTCCACTTATTGGAAGGACTGAGGATTCCCAGGGCGGCGGCGACCATGAACACGGCGGAGGCGGGGAAAGCGGCGGCGTAGAGTATGCTGGTGAGACGTCTTTCCCCCAGGGAGTAGGTGGTGAAGAAATGCACGGCGAGGGCAACGCACAGCGAGCCCAGAGCCCAGCTGGTCGCGTCCACCCAGGATTCCCGGGTGAGCAAAGGATGGGCGAAGTCGAAGCCCTTCCAGACGGCGAGAGAGAGACAGAGTATCCCGAACAGGCGGCCGCGCAGATCCCTCCAGTAAGCGGCGAGGACTATCAGGCCCAGCAGAGCGGAACTCAAGACGGCGACGGTCTCCGTCACGTTGGTCGGGTTTATCTGCACTTGCATCGGCCCACGCCCCCGTCTCAGGTTCCGGCGGGTGCTCTCGCCCCGTCTCCCTGGTCCGTTACTTCCATATTATTCTAAACGACACACCGTTAGAACGATAGGAGGCAGGCAACCCCGCAGAGCGGCCTTGATCTTCCCGGTTTCTCCGCTGCGCACCGCTCAACAGGGGCTACGGCCATGACTCTTGGGGGATCCGAGGTGCTTTCTTCCCCTAAGGCAAGAAAGACGTCAACACCTGTGTCGCATGGCCTCCGCATCCATTTCCCCACCGGGCGGAGAAGGGGCGCATCTCCGTCGCGATGCGCATCCGAAGAGGGAGCTTCTCCGCCATACGGTGGAGAAGCCCAAGCGGTTCCCGCCGGGGCCCGCAACCGCATACTCCCGCGCTTCAGCCGAAGTCGCGCTGTATGAGGTCGGCGGCAACCATCCCGGAACCCACAGTAGGGGCGATTCCTCCCCCCAGATGAGTGGAAGCCCCGGTGAGGTAAAGGCCCCTGAACACCCTGGATCGCACCCCGGGCCGGAAAGCGGCGGTGCAGGTGATGTCGTTCTGCAGCCCGTAAACCGCGCCCTCGGGGTGGAGGAGCATCCTCTCGAAGTCCTTGGGTGTGTTCACCCTGGCCACCTGGATGTGGTCACGCAGCTGCAGGCCGAAGTTGCGCTCCAGGAGCCCGAGCATCATCTCCAGGTACCTTTCCCTGTAGGTATCCCAGTCCCCCTCGGCCAGGCGGTAGGGGGCGAAGGACACCAGGTTCAGGCAGTGGTGCCCCTCCGGCGCCAGCGAGGGATCGGCGTGGGTGGGCCAGGAGATGAGCATGAAACCCCCGTCGGGCACGCGACCGCTCATGTAGTCCTGGAACCATATGCGGTTCATCTCCTGCAGGGTGGCGTAACAGAAAGTGTGGTGCGCGTCCAGGTCCGGCTTCGCGTCCAGGCCCAGCATCACCATGGGAGCGGGAATCGAGACCCGGTAGCTCTTGACCGCCCGCTTGGCCCAGGCGGGCAGCTTCTCCTCGCCGATGAGCTCCAGGTAGAGGGTCTTGGCGTTGATGTTGGAGACCACGATGCGGGACTCGATGCGCGTCCCGTCGGACAGCTCCACCCCAAGCACCCGCTTTCCCTCCGTGAGCACCTTAACCACGCGCGAGTTGAATTTTATCTCCCCGCCGAACTCCTTGTAGGCGCCTGCGATTCCCTGGGGAATGGCGATCATGCCTCCCCGCGGGTAGTAGATGCCCTCGTGTTCGGAATAGGCCAGAAAGGCCACATAACCGGGGCAGAGGGCGGGAGGCAGACCTATGAAGTAGGATTGCAGGCTCATGGAGGCGCGCACCGTGTCGCTCTTGAAAAAGCTGCACAGCACGCTCTCGAAGTTGAGCACCATGTACTTGAGGTACTTGGCCAGCTTGGGGTTGGCCAAGGCCACCCTGAGCATGTCCCTGAGGGAACCCATGGACTCGGTCATCACCTTCCCGAAGGCGAAGTTGATGGCCTCGGAACCCACGGCGGCGAAGCGTTCCCAGGAACGCGCGTCCTCTTCGGAGAAGCGGGCGATGACCTGCCCGGTCTCCTCCACGGAGACGGGGTAGGAGAACCTTCTGCCGTCGGCGGTTACGAACCCGTAAATGGGGTCTATGGGGATGAAGTCTATGTAATCCTCTGTCCTCTTGCCCAACTTCCGAAAAAGGGCGTCTATGACCCAGGACAGTTCCACGATGGAGGCCCCGATGTCGAAACGGTACCCCTGGTAATCGTAGGATGAACAGCAGCCGCCCACCTGACCGGTATTCTCCAGCACCAGGGTGCGGAACCCGTTGCGGGCCAGGTTGGCGGCGCAGGAAAGCCCTCCCAGCCCGGCCCCTATGACCACGGCGTCGTAATCCATTTATCCACCCCCGTTCAGATGAAGTAGCGGTAAGGGAGATAGGGCACCTGCTTGCCGATGTGTGCCAGGTAGCGGCGCGTGCTCTCGTCCAGGGAGAAGTAAAGAGCCACAAGCCCGGCCAGGATGCCCACTTTCAGCAGCCTCTCAAGCCTCTTTTCCATATTCATTCCTCCTCACCTTTACCCGCCTACCGTCCCTCCGGCCCGCATTCCTACGCCAGCGGCCCGGGGAGACGCACTTTTATCCGTACCGGCTTTTGTCCTCTGCCCCGCAAAGGTCCGCACAAGGGCCATTCGCCCGCAGCCTCACGGCCTCCCTGCTCACCTCCGCTCGGAGCACCAGAATCCATCACCCCTTCTCATGCCCTTATTATGCCGTTCGTTCCTGCCCTTCCGCTTCCGCACGGCCCCTTTCCCGTGAACGCCTTGCGGCTCAAACCTCCCGCCTTCACGTCGAGGTCCGGACCTCGGCACCACAAACGCAGCCCGAGGAAAGCGGCCGCTCCCCCATCACCCGCGATCCTTCAGTATGTAGCCGGAGGTGATGATCCCCGAGGCGATGGTGGTGGGCACGCCCCCTCCCAGGTGCGTGGAGCTCCCCGTCAGGTAAAGCCCCTTTATCACTCGGCTCCGGGCATGGGGACGGAAGAGGGCCAGTGAGGTGAGGTCGGAGAAGAGGCCGTAAATGGACCCCTGGGGGGAGAGCAGGCGCCTTTCGAAGTCAAGGGGCGTGGAGACCTCAAGGTAGTCGATGTGGTCCCTCACTCCCGGCATGACGAAGCGCTCCAGCTCGCGAACGGCCTCCTCCTTGTACCAGTCTTTGAGCCGATCCCAGTTGTCCCCCAAAGGGGCGTAGGGAGCGGGGGCGTTGCACAGGAAGTTCAGGATGTGGTGCCCGTCCGGAGCCAGGGATGGGTCGGCCTCCGTTGGCCAGCAGATGAGGCTCATGGCCGTGCGCGGTATGATCCCTTTGGTGTAATAGAGGTTCCATACCCGGTTCATGTCCTCGATCGAGCCGGAGACCACCGTGTGGTGAGCCTCCAGGTCAGGCTTCTCGTCCAGGCCCACGTAGATCATGGGGCATGGCATGGAGAGACGGTAGCTGTCTATGGCTTTCAGCGCCCAAGAGGGCAGGTTCTCCGGACCCACCATCTTGAGGTAAGCCACCTTGGCGTTGACGTTGGAGACGACCACGTCGGAGGTGATCTCCGTCCCGTCCTCCAGGACCACGCCGCGGGCGTTCCTCCCTTCCAGGATTATCCTCTCCACCTTGCAACCGGTGCGCACCTCCAGCCCGTGTTCCTGCCCCGCCCGCAGCATCCCCTCGGGTATGGAGATCATCCCCCCGCGAGGATAATAGATCCCCAAGTGCTCGGAGAGGGCTATGAAGCCGAATATGCCCGATCCCAGCTCCGGCGGAGCCCCGGCGAAATAGGACTGGAAGGCCACCGATCCCAGGATGACCGGGTTGCGGTAATAGGAGCGGACCACCGACTGGTGGCGTCGGGCGAGGAGAGGCAGGTAGCGAAGGACCCTGGGCGTCTTCACCACCATGGCAAGCGCCTCTCCAATCGTGTTCAGAGGAGAGGTCATCATGGCGTCCATCATCTCGTCGATCATCTCCAGGCCCAGGCTGCTGAACCTCTTCCACCCCTCCACGTCCTCGGGGGCGATGGACTCGATGACCCGGGTGGTCTCCTCGATATCCGTGGGATAGGAGAAACGTCTTCCGTCCTCGGTGATGAAGGAATAAATAGGGTCACAGGGTAGGAGGTCTATATAATCTTCCCTCCTTTTCCCCATGAGGTGGAAGAACTTTTCCATGGGATGGAGGATCTCCACGATGGAGGCACCCACGTCGAATTTGTAGCCCCGGGACTCGAAGGTGGAGCAGCACCCCCCGACGATGTCGGATTGCTCCAAGATAAGCGTCTTCATGCCGTTCTTGGCCAGGAGGGCCGCGGTGGAGATCCCTCCCAGCCCGGCCCCGATGACCACGGCGTCGTAATCGGCCATCGCCCCTCCTCCCCGCTCGACCGGAGAATCGCTTCCCGGCACCGATATCCACTTATCGGTAAGTTTTATTGAATATATAGTATTATTATACTTACCATTATAAATGAAGTAAACATAGTTAAAATCCGGCGGTGTTCGGCGCAAAAATCTCACCTTACAGAGGCGGATTGGGCCGGCGAGTTAAAGTTGGCTCCCGGGGTTTCCATTCCAGGGTGATAGAAACCTCAACCGGCATGCCCGGCAAGCCGATAAAAATTTTGAAATCCAGACGGGTTGATGATGAGCCTTTTCGGATACCGCCCAGATCGCAGGAGGTCGGCCATGATGAGAGGGCATGCGCGTTTCACCTCGTTCTTCGTGCTTTTAGCCGGCATATCCCTGATTGCCGTCCTGGCCATCGGCGGTTGCGGCAAGGCAGGCCGGGAAGGGGAGAGCGCCTCCGGTGAGGAAAGTCAGGGGGCCGAAGCCCTCGTGGGCGACGCGCTCTTCCAGGAAGTGGTAAATGCCATGCAGGGGGAGATATCCTACCGCATCTCGGCGGAATTGGACCTCCAGTTCCAGATCCCGTCGGCATCGCTCGGAAAGACGGGGCAGCCCTACATCGCCGCCCCTGCCGCCGTTCCGTATGAGGCCTTTCATCTCTCCAAAGCGGGGAAGAGCGGCTCCAAGGCGATCCTCAAGGTGGATCAGATGGCCGTCGACGAGGGAGTTCCTCCGGCACTTTTGCCCGGGGAGATGGGAAACGTATTCTACCTCATCAGCGGGACCTACTACTGGGAGGATCCCTCCGGCTGGCACGCCGAGCCCTACGATCCGGTGGGGTCGCTACCGAACCTCAACCTGCGCGGCCTGATGCCCGAGGACGTGATGAACTGGCTGGTCTATGCCGAATCCGCGGAAGCGGTGGAGGAAAAGGACAACGCGGTGGGTTACCAGGTCACGCTGGGCGAGAAGTACCTCAAGGGCTTGAAGGAACAGGCCCAGAAGAGCCTGTCGGGAGACCACCTGAGCAAAGCCATCCACAACCTGAAGGTCGTGGAGAAACTCCTTCCCGCCATGGGCTTGTTCGTGGTTGTGGACAAGGATGCCAAGCGCATCACCGAGGTGCAGTTCGCCTACGGAGGCCATTTCTCGGACGTATTCGTGGACCTGCCGGAGGACTCGCCCTTCAAGGAAATGGGCTTTTTCTACAGCAGCTTCATGATCTACGACAGTTACGGCAGCCAGTTCGACATACAGCCCCCCATCTGAGCGGGGTGGACACTTCGGTCTGGAGCCGGACGCCTTCCGCACATCCTCGCGGGGCGGACGGCATGATTGAAGGCGCTTCAAAGGCCCGTGGATAACCTCCCTTTTCCGCGGGATTAACCGTAAAGAGGCAGAAAGGGGAGTGGTAGGCAAGGAAGATCCGACCTCCCGGTCTCCATTCGGGAAACGGGCTCCTGTCGTGAAAATCCGGCGGGCGCCTCCCCCTCGCCATTCCCGGCAAGCCGGAACCCCACTCGGGGCGCCGTCCGGCTCCGGCCGTGCAGTGGAGGGCAGAGGCGATGAGGTGAACGCTTCTCGAAATACGCCGACGATGCGCTCCCGATGGATGGTTGTTCGTCCCTATCCGACCTGCGGTCGCGTTGATGAAGCGGCCCTTCTCATGGATAATTACAGCATAGCGAGGGAAAAGCCCGTGCCGCGGCTTCGGATCGAAGGAGGGCATCCATGACGCGTCGAACCGCTGCTTTCATGTCGATTTTCGTGATCCTCCTCGTGCTGCTGATGGCGCCTCTCGGGTGCGCCGGGAAGGAAGCCGAAACCCCCGCCTCGACGCTGGAGGTACCACGGCTGGACAGCGGCCCCATAAGCGGCGTGCAGGAGGACGGTGTCTGGGTCTATAAAGGGATCCCCTATGCCGCGCCGCCGGTGGGGGAGCTCCGCTGGAAGGAACCCCAGCCAGTGGAGCCCTGGGAAGAAGTGCGCCCCTGCACGGAGTACGGACCGTCCTGCCCCCAGCCGGAATGGCCATACCAGGTGCAGAGGGACATCTTCCGCATCACCGACCAAGACGAGGATTGCCTCTACCTCAACGTGTGGACCCCGGCCAAAAACCCCGATGACAGGCTCCCGGTGATGGTGTGGATACACGGAGGTGGCTTCACCGTCGGCTCCGGCTCCCAGGTGCTCTACGAGGGGAAATACCTGGCCCGCAAGGGCGTCGTGGTGGTTACCATAAACTACCGTTTGGGCCCCCTGGGCTTCATGGCCCATCCACTGCTGTCCGAGGAATCTCCCCACGGCGTCTCCGGAAACTACGGGCTTCTCGACCAGATCCAGGCTCTCCGATGGGTGCAGAGGAACATATCCGCCTTCGGAGGCGATCCGGGCAACGTGACCATCTTCGGGGAATCCGCCGGGGGAGCCAGCGTCTGCGCGCTTCTGGCAAGCCCCCTGGCGGAAGGGCTCTTCCACCGCGCCATCGCCGAGAGCGGCGCCTTCCTCTCCATGGGGATGCCCTCGGCGGGGAGATCGGAGACCCTGGAGGAGGGCGAGAAGCTGGGAAAGAGGATCTCTCACGAGCTGGGTTGCGACCGCGAAGGGGACGAGCTGGCCGCCCTGCGTTCCAAGACCCCGCAGGAGCTGATCGATGCCTTCCAGAAAGTGGGAACCGGTCTCATGGGGCGCGCTTCCATCGGGCCGGTGGTGGACGGATACGTCCTCCCCGATAAGCCGCAGGACGTCTTCGCCGAGGGGAGGCAGCACAAGGTACCCCTGCTCATCGGGAACAACGCCGACGAGGGTATGCTATTCCTGGCTGGACAATCCATCACCGCCCAGCAGTATGAGAACCTCGTCCGGCTGGCTTACGGGACCTACGCCGACGAGGTCCTCTCCCTCTTCCCGTTACAGCCCGGAGAGGACCCCAGGGCCGCCTACAGCCGCCTGTTCACCGCTATGGGCTTCGCCGCTCCCTCGCGCTTCGCCGCCGAGAAGATGGCCGAGGCGGGTATGCCCGTCTACGTATACATCTTCACCATGAGGTCAACCGTCCCGGGGACCGAGCACATGGGAGCCTACCACGGTTACGAGCTCCCCTTCGTCTTCGGCACCCTGGTGCGCTTCCTGCGCCCGGAGGACCAGTCTCTCTCGGAGATCATGATGAACTACTGGACCCGTTTCGCCGCCGGCGGCGATCCCAACGGCGGTTCGGAGCCGGAATGGCCTCGCTTCGAGCCGCAAAGTGCCGCCTACCAGGAGCTGGGAGAGAAGGTGGTTTCCCGCACCGGCTACTATCCGGAGGCCTACCGCCTGGTGCTGGAGATCAACGGCCTCTAAGGCAGGCTTGCCCCGGATACCGGGAGGACCCGAAGCGCACCGCAGGGGAGCCTACAGGGCGAACGCGGAACGTCACCCGGCGGTGCCGCCGGGAGCGGCGCTCAAGGCCGGCGCCTCGAAGCGGGCCGGAGGGCAAGAGACGCGCGCGGCGGCCGGGAGAGAAGGAGATAGAAGATGGGTGAGACGGCGTCGGAGATGCTGGAGAGCGGGGAGGAGGTGGTCTTCGACCGCCGACACTCCCTGTGGGAGATATGGAGGAATTTCCTGGCCGGGATCGCCGCCGTGGTCGCCCTGGTTCTCCTGCTCACCAGGTTCAAGCCGGGACCCTCTTCCGTCCCCGGGGAGACCAACTGGGGCTACATCGCACTCATCGGGCTGATGGCTCTGCTGTCGGTCTTCTTCTTCGCCCTGCGACCCCTCCTGAGGCAACGTGGCCAGCCGGATAAGAAATACTTCCTGCCCGCGACGGGCGCCCTGCTCACTCTCGGCGGATGGTCGGCTCTCATGTGGTTCCGCAACAGCCGAGGCTTCGCCGAGCTGTGGACCCTGGTGGCCTGGGCGGTCTTCGCGGTGGTCATGGTGGGTTGGCTGCTCCTCCCCCTCCTGCGCTGGTATTTCACCCACTTCATCCTCACCGACCGCAAGTTGATCCTCAGCTCCGGGGTGCTCAACAAGCAGTTCAAGGTCATACCCCTGGACCAGGTGAACGACATCAGCGGAAGCCAGAACGTGTGGGAGAGGATCTTCAACTACGGGGACCTGGTCATCGAGTCGGCGGGGGAGTTCGGTCAGCAGCCTTTCACCAATATAGGAAATCCGCGTGAAGTGCGAGCCCTGATACTTGAGCGGAGGAACGCCTTCCTGCAACGCAGGGCGGCCGGAGCGCCCACCGCCTCCCCCCCAACCGTCGTGGGCCCTCCGCCTACCACAGAGGGAGCTGTCAGGGAAGCCTCCGCCGCCATGGACCTGAAGCTGGTGGAGGGCCTGCGCAAGCTGGACGAGCTACGGCGCAGCGGCGCCCTCACCGAGGAGGAATTCCAGCGGGCCAAGAAGGAACTCCTGGAGAAGCTCGAAGACCAGTAGCTTTGCTCTACCTTAAAGGCATCACCATCTCGATTCGCTCCGTTTCTCACGCGTTTCTGGCTGTTCTCCCCAAAAGAGGATGCGCCGATTGTCCCCAAAAGACACCGGGCATAGATTCATGTGCGTCTTCCTTTAGGGGTGTGACCATGTTCCCGCAAGCATCACGGCTCTTTCTTGCCTGAGCCTTCCTCCCTCCTTTCTGTTGTTTCCCTTGGAAGAAAGGCTATTCGATCGGCCTGGTCTTTTCCTCGAATGGATACAAAATATTGATGCACAGCTTCGGAGACAGGTAATAATACTACTGCCGCCTCACGCCCGGGGTTACCTTTCCCGGCTGAATAGAAACGGGCTGACAAGATTCCCAAAAGCGTTGACAACGGCAGTTCTTATCGGCATTTCCATAGGCTACGAGCGGTGGTGCCATCTGCTATGTTTACCTGTTCGCCCTCGGGATTTCAAGGAATTCGGCCTTCGGGAGCGGAAAAAGAAGTTGGATTCTTTTCGGCAATCAGATTATATACCCGGGCGCGCTCTATTTTTCCTATCGCAGACCGCGGTATCTTGTCGACGAAATACACGCGGCGGGGCCGCTTGTAACCCGCCATCCGATTGCGACACCATTCGACGATCTCTTCCTCTGTAGCGATATTGCCCGGCTCCAGTTCAACCAGAGCAGCGACCGCCTGACCCCACCGTGGGTCTGGAACGCCTATCACGGCAACATCCCGTATCTTGGGATGGGATTTGATAATTTCCTCCACTTCCTCGGAGTAGACTTTTTCTCCGCCGGTGTTGATGACGTAATTCCCTCCTCTGCCGATAAGGTTGAACCTGCCGTCTTCGGACACCGTTCCCTCGTCCCCGACAAAGAACCAGCGTTTACCGTCGATTATCCTGAAATCATTGGCCGTCTTTTTCGGGCACTTCCAGTAGCCAAGAGCCATATGGCCTCCGAATACGAACTCGCCGATTTCTCCAGAGCCCGGCTTTACCTCCTTCCCGGTTTCGGGATCTATCACTTTGGCTGGAAAAAGTTGTCTGGAATAGAAGTCGCCTTTTCCGACCAATACCCGAGCCCCGGCCGACTGGATTGTTTCATCGACCCCCGAGGTGACGGAAGCGAAGGCACCGGAAGATTCGCTGGCACCCATGGCGTCGACCAGCAGAAGCCCGGGCTTGTAATCGAGCAACTCACGTTTAAGGTGCGGAGACCACCGTGCGCCAGAGGAGACGATAGCCCATAGGCTCTTGAGATCGTAATAACGACCTTCTGCCTTGGCCCTACGCAGCTCCTCAACCATGGGAAGCGCGAAAGCATCCCCGACAATCACCGCGGTATGCACTTTATACCTCTCAATCGTTTCCCAGAACTCTCGCGCATCAAAGGGATGAGGGGTTGGGAGGAAAACGGTAGTGGAAGCGATGCCGCCCAAATAAGTGAAGGCACCTTCATATCCTGCCCCGTGGAATAGAGGGGCAGCGCATAAGAATCTTATCCCCTCGCTTTGCATGATTTCGACAACCTTCAATATGTATGGGTTTCCCACAATCATCTTGAACAGCAAGAACAGGAGGTCCTTTGCGATTGACGTGCGTAAAACTTCGCGGGCCAAATTACTCGCAAGAAGTTCATCCATTATCTTTACCAGTTTGGGGTTGGAGAAAAAGAGCGTGGAGATTCCGTGAACGGTCTCGTCCGGATATTCGGCAAGCCGGTCAATGATGGGAATAAGGTTGTTGATCAACATATAATCAAGGCCACGCACTCTTTGTTCGCCGTCCCAAACCGTGCCTTTGGGATAACCGGTAGTGCCTCCTGTGTACATCAGAAAACAGAAATCGTCATTATAAACCTTCGTTTCAGGATTGGTTTCATCGTTCGACAACACGTCTTCGCAAGCAAGCATCCTTTTCGGCACGATGCTCGGCTGCTTGCCGACACCGTAAACCACAACGTTCTTGAGCCCGGGCAATCTGGGCCAAATCTCAGCGACAACCTCAGCATAAGGCTCCTCTACGAAGGCGATGACCGCATCCGAGTCCTCAAGGACGTAATGAACTTCCTCAAGCACAAACCTGGGGTTGACGTTTGTAGGTACCGCTCCTATTTTGGAGGCCGCGAAATAGACCTCTATCCATTCAATGGAATTGAAGCCCAGAATGGCTACCCGATCCTCCTTTTTGATTCCCAACGTTTCCATTCCATGGGCAAGACGATTGCAATTACGGTTGAGTCGGTCCCAAGTGAGAATGCGGTCCCCTTGAATCACGGCAGGCCTCTGCCCGAAGAGCCTGGCGAAGGCCTCCAACCTGGCTTTCCATGTGTGGTTTGTTCTCCTGGGTCCGCGATAATGTTGCCGGTAATTGGAGAAGTGGTCATGCTCAATTTCACGATGCCCCAATACTTTGACACTCATTTAAACCTCCCTCCCCTATTTTTAAAAAGGTTTATGTGAATAAGTCTTTCAAGTGCCAGGAATTGAAATTGTGCCCCGATTTATTTTGCCTTGGCATGTTTTGTGCCCGGTAACGGAAGTAATTATAAGCTATAACCCATCATCAACAATATCTTGCCCTGTTCCGGTCCGGTAATGCTAATTAAACCGAAAGACG
Organism: Candidatus Solincola tengchongensis; assembly: GCF_015711935.1. NCBI lineage: Bacteria > Bacillati > Actinomycetota > Candidatus Geothermincolia > Candidatus Geothermincolales > Candidatus Geothermincolaceae > Candidatus Solincola > Candidatus Solincola tengchongensis. The sequence continues at coordinate 9,404 of NZ_JACVJJ010000061.1, read as the reverse complement.
TCCGACGGAGGAGATGCGCTTGAACTCGCCCATAACATATCCTTAGGCTTCGATCCGGACGAGATGATACCCAACAACCGCATGTCCCTACGACCAGAGCAGGGTTCCAATGGAACTCCTTCACGAACCGTCAAAGAGGATACCCCAGTAATGTTCGAAGGCCGGACTGGTGTACGGTGATGCGATCCTCATGGGCAGCACTACGGTCAAGATCGACGCTTATCCGAACACAGCCGTGGAGGTCGACCTTGTCTAAAGTCGTGGCGGCAGGAGCCGCACTCATCCCGAGAGAGGAGCAAGAGTTCAAGTGTACGGAAACCTAAAGACGGCAGCGGGCAAGTCAGGAGGGAACGATGCCAATTGCGGGGCTTCACATCATTTCATTTTGCGATTTCACCTTCACCTCTGCTCCCTTGCGGGGTGGAGGAGAGGCCGTGCCGGATGAAGTCCATGAGCTTGACGAAGAAGGCCGGCACGTCGAACCCCTTCTCCAGGAGGTGGAGGTTCCCGGCCACCTCGGCGATACCGATGAGGGCGTAGGAGACGCTAAGGGGGTCCACGGGTCGAAAGGAACCCTCCTCGATGCCCCGGCGGATGTCCTCGGCCAGGAACTCCGCTACCCTCCGGTAGGCCTCCGCTGCCTTCTCCTTCAGGCGGCGGTTCCCGGCCAGGGCCTCGGAGACCACGCTCAGGAACATGAACTGGACGTCGCGATAGCGGGAGATGAAGGAAAGGCCCTCCAGCCCGAGGCGGGTTAGGGCATCTCGCGCCTCGCCCGCGGCTTGCCCCGCTTCGGAGAGCAGCGACCGGAGGCTGCGCTCCATGGTGGCGATGAATATCTCCTCCTTACTTGGGAAATACTGGTAACATGTGCCCTTGCTCACCCGCGCCTCGGCGGCTATGTCGTCCATGGTGGCGGTGCGGTATCCCCGGGAGGAGAAGACGCGGAAGGCGGCATCGAGGATCTCCTCCTTCCTCCTCTCCTCGTCGCTCATGGCTGCCAGCCGCTCTACCTCCGCAAGTTCCCGGGCACTCTTCTTGCGCACCCTCTCCCGGAAGCGGTTCCAGTCTTCCACATCCCGGAAAGGATAGCGGTCCAGGATGCTCTTTATGCTCCTTATGGACAACCCCTCCGAGCGCATGCTCTTTATGACCATCAGGCGCTCCAGGAAGGCCCGGTCGTAATAGGACACGTTGGGCTTCTCCTTCCGGGGCACCGGGAGCAGGCCCTTGGCCAGGTAGAACTTGATGGTGCTCACCGGGAGCCCCGAGGCCCGGGACAGCTCCTTCATCTTCATGAGCCCATGCCTGCCTTTTCCCGCCATCTACCATCGACTCCCTGTAAGACCTCTACTTCATCCCTATTGTTCGTCCTTCTCCTTCGCCCCTCAGAGCACCCTCTCCCCGTGGGCGCGCACCTTCTCCCAGTCCACCTCCACTCCCAGGCCGGGCCGGGAAGGGATGCTCACATAGCCTTCCCCGTCTATCCGGATGGGCTCGGTGAGCATGGCGTCCCGTCCCTCCGGGGTCCACCCCGGTGGGTCGTAGGGATACTCGCAGTGGGTACAGTTGGGAATGGCCCCCATGAGCTGCAGGTTGGCGGCCAGCCCCAGGCCGTTGGTCCAGGTATGCGGATTGTAGATGATGTGGGCGGCCTCGGCCATGGCCGCCAGCTTGCGCCCGGCCAGTATCCCTCCGGCGAAGGTCACGTCCGGCTGGATGATGTCGTAGCAGCCCCGGTTGATGAGCTCCCGGAAATCGTCCAGGTCGTCGTTGAGCTCGCCGCCGCTTATGGGGACGGTGGTGAAACGGCGCAGGGTGGCAAGTCCCTCGTAATCCCGCATGCGCAGAGGTTCCTCCAACCAGGCCACCCCCAGCTTCTCCAGCTCCCTGGCCACGGTCATGGCCCGCTTCAGATCCCATTTGGGATAGGGCCCGAAGCCGTGGATGAGCCAGGCCTGGTTGGCATCCACCATTATCTCCACCTCGTCACCCACCGCCACGCGCACGGCCTCCACAACCGCCAGGTCCCTGCGGATGTCGTCGTATCGTATGCGCAGCTTGATGGCCCTGAACCCCTCCTCCACCAGCCTCACCGCGTCTCGGGCCCGGGTCTCCGGGTCGCGCAGCTCGCCGGTGGAAGCGTAGGCCTTCACCCGGTCGCGCGCTCCGCCCAGCAGGCGGTAGACGGGTTGACCGGTGGCCTTGCCTATGATATCCCACAGGGCGATCTCCACGAACCAGGCGCGGAAGCCGATGACCTTGGCCGAACGGAGAACCTGCACGAAGTCTTCCACGCTGAAGGGGTCCCTGCCCACCAGGAAGACCTTTATCAGCTCAGGAAAACCCTTCCATTCGCCGGCGAAGGCCACCCCGCTGCAAACCCCGTCTATGCCCTCGTCGGTCATCAGGCGGAGGATGACCGCGCTGTTGGCGTGGGAGGGCAGGCCAGGTATCCAGCTGGGGTGAAAGGGTTCGCGTAGAGGAAAATGGCAGATGTAGGCCTCGGCATCGACTATCTTCATGATCACCCCTCCCTGGAGCAGAATTCTCCCCTTCCGTGACGCATGGAAAACCGTTCCATTTTACTAATAATAGACCAAAACGCCGGATTCCCGGAACGGCGCCCGACATCCCGCAGCCGCCCGGGTGTCGCCGCCTTCGGTTACACTTCACACCGTACCCGTGCCCGATTCTATGATAAGGATTGAGGGCCGGGCGGAATGGGCGACCCTCCTCCGCGGGGTCGATGCGGAAAGAGCGACAGCGGAACGTACGACGTCGGAGGCGACGGGTTTTGAAGGGCGTGCCGGGAGAGTTCTGTGCCTTGCGGGTAATCGCCGTGGAGAGGGGGCCGGGCGAATTCCTCCCCTTCGAGGCGGCCGCCTTGTTGCTGGTGCATGGAAGGGAGGCCGATGCCTTCTCCTGCCTGGTGGACCCGGGATGTAGGCCGCCCGAATGGCTCTGCCGCCGCTCCGGCAGGGAGGAAGGGGAATACCGGAGAGGTCATGCCCCACGCGAGGCCGCCGCCGCGCTCCTCCGCTTCGCCGGAGAAAGGCCCATCCTGATTTACGCCGCGGACGGCGCGGAACTCGCCCTGCTCTCCGAAGGAGGGGGGCCGCCCACCCCGGAAAAGGTGCTGGAGCTCCGGCAACTAGCCTGGCTGGCCCTCCCCTACCTCCGAGACCACTCCCTGAAGACCCTGGCCTCCTCCCTCCTCGGCGAGGACCTCACCTGGAAGGCGGCGGAGGAAGTCCGCCTTTTGTGCCGCCTCCTTCAGTACCTCATGGATGCCTGGCGGGAGGCGCCCTCCCGCCTCCGGGCCGCCGTGAAAGGCGCTTTCTCGGAGGCAGGCAATCCCTGGCACTCCCACCTTCCCGGGGGGAGAGGGGTTCCCGATGCCTACCCCGACCTGACGGAAACCCTGCCGCGTATGGAATCTTTTCCCATTCAGGAAGTCGACCTGCCGGAGCCCGAGAACGGCGAAGACACGGACGCTTGCGGGAGCGGCGCGGAGCGCGCGGTCGATTTCCTCTCCGCCGGGGGACCGCTGTCCTCGCTGCATCCGGCATACGAGTCGCGCCCCCAGCAGGAGGCCATGGCCCGGGCGGTGGCGGAGGCCCTCGAGGATTCCGCCTTCCTGGTGGTGGAGGCGGGTACGGGGGTGGGAAAGTCCCTTGCCTACCTGGTGCCGGGAGTCCTTCACGCCCGGTCCAGCGGTTCCCCCCTCATCATCTCCACCTATACGCGCAACCTCCAGGAACAGCTCTACCACCGCGACCTTCCCACTCTCAGCCGAGCGCTGGGCACGTTCGAATACGCCCTCCTCAAAGGGAGGGGGAACTACCTCTGCCTGCGAAAGTGGTCGGAGTGGTGCGGCCAACTGTCCCGGGGCGAGCCCGTGCTGCCCCTGTACGGCCTCACCCCTGCCGAGGGGTACGCATTCCTTTCCTCTTGGATGTCACGTTCCCCCAGCGGCGATCTGGAGGAGATTTCCATCGACCTCCGGCTGGCCCTGGCGGGGGCCGCTGAACGGCTGGCTTCACAGCCCGAGGACTGCCTCCGCTCCCGCTGTCCCTTCCAGTCTCGGTGCTTTGTGGAGCGTGCTCGCGCCCTGGCCGCCACCAGCCTGGTGGTGGTGGTCAACCACGCGCTTCTCCTCTCCCAGATATGCACTTCCGGAGGAGAGACCTCGGACCTCGTCCTCCCTCCCTACCGCCACCTGGTGGTCGACGAGGCCCACCACTTGGAGGAGGTGGCCACGCAGGCCTTCACCCTCTCCTTCTCCCTCGAGGAGTGCCTGCGCCTGCTGGAGGACGGGACCGGCCCCAGAGGCCTCGCCCCGCTCTGGGAACAGCGCCTGGAGGACGAGGCCGGTCTCCGGGAACTGCGTGAATACCTGGCTCTCGCCGAGAGAACCCGCCATGCGGCGGAGTCGCTCTTCCTGCTCTCCGTGCCCCAGGCGCTGGAGCGGACACCGGGGGCTTCGCGATGGCCGGAGGACGATGAGGCCAGGAGGCTCACCGCCGGCGAACTCTCGCTCCCGCAGTGGGACGCAGCGCGGCGGGACGCGGAGGAGCTCGCGGGACTCCTGAGCTCTTTCGCCTCCTCGACACTGAGGCTGCGGGACAGGATCTCCGCCACCTCCGTCTTGGAGGAACAGGAGCTCGTGCTCTCCCTGCGCCGTGCCGAGATGTTGGCCGAAAGGGCGGGGAAGGGCCTGGAAACATTGACCATATTCTTCCTTTCCCCCCGCTCGGACGACTTCTCCCGCCACCTGCGCTGGGCGGAGGTTCCAAGGACCGCCCATGCCGCGGCCAGCGACTCGGGGCCGCGCCTCAAATGCGCCCCGGTAAGCGTGGCGGAAAGCCTTGCCGGCCTGCTCTTCCGACGGTTGGATGCCGCGGTCTTCACCTCGGCCTCTCTGCGCACCACGGGAGAGCGTAAGGGGTTCTCTTTCTTCCTTCGCCGGACCGGCCTGGACAAGATGGAGGGGGAGGGGCGGGAAGTTCGCCTCCTGGCCGTGGATTCCCCCTTCGATTACGCCCGCCGCTCCCTCCTCCTGGCGGTCCGCGACCTACCCGAGCCCGCTGCGGGCCCCGCGGCCTCCAGCCCTTACCTGGATGAGATATGCCGGGTGTGCGGCGAGGTGATCCGGGCGGTGGGGGGCCGTACCCTGGTCCTGCTCACTTCCCACCAGCAGATCGCCTACCTGCGCAGCCGGCTCGGTCCGCTCCTGGAAAGCGAGGGGATCGCCTGTCTCTCCCAGAGCCGGGACCTGCCCAACGCCCTGGTGCTGGAGAGGTTCCGGGAGGACCGCGACTCCGTCCTCCTGGCCACCGAGGCCTTCTGGGAGGGGGTGGACGTCCCCGGCGAGTCGCTCTCCGCGGTGATCATGGCCAAGTTGCCCTTCCGCCATCCGGGTGACCCCGTGGTGGCCGGTAGGGTGGAGGACCTCGAACGCCGGGGCGAGAACGGATGGCGCTCCTACTATCTTCCCCTGGCGTTGACCCTCTTCCGCCAGGGCATCGGAAGGCTCATGCGCCGTTCCACGGACCGGGGGGTGGTGGTGGTCCTGGACCCCCGTTTTCTCAAACGCTCCTACTCCTACGCCTTCCGCGCCGCCCTCCCCACCGGGATGAGGGTGGAAGTGGTGGGAAAAGAGGAAGCAGGGGAAGCGGTGAGGCGCTTCTTCGGCATGGAACCACCGCCACCCGATTGACGCCCAGGGAAGAGCGGGCCAGCGACCCGGGTACGCCTCCCGTGTACGACTGGCTCCGGAAAGGCGGAACGACCCGCCTTCTCGCGCCTCGCCGGACCTGGGAGACCAGGCCGTAAGGCGCTCAGAGCAATCCGCACCGCGGACGCGAGCCCGGCAACGGCGGAGTGAGCCGGAGCACGGCCGTCTTCCGGCATTGGAAATGGATTTGCCTTCGGCAATGGTCACCGACGGCGGGGAAGGCGGGCCCGGAAAGCCGGACCGGGGTTAAGGGACTCGCAAGACGTGATATACTCATACCGACACCGAGTCGAATCCCTGATTTTCCAGGCTTTCCAGGCATGCGGCGGGCGAGCGGAGCGGCGGCGCTCAAGTGGATCGGGAGGGGAGATGAAACCCGCAAAGACCAGGAAATCGCAGGTCACCAGGCAGAACCTCCTTGACGCGGCTCACCGCGTCTTCCGCGAAAAGGGTTATCACGACACCAAGGTGGTGGACATCATCGAGCGGGCGGGGTGCGGGCACGGAACGTTCTACGACTACTTCAAAGGCAAGGACGACGTGCTCATGGCCCTCCTGTCCGACCTCGTCCTGGAGCTGGAGCGGTTGAGCGAGTCCGCCTGGGTGCTCCTGGAGCGCATGGCCTTCGACGACTACCAGGCGGTGCGCATCCTCCTCCGCGGCATCCACGACATATTCGACCGCCACGGCGACCTGCACAACGTGTACATGGAGGCGGCTATAGAGAACGCCCGTTTCGGTGGGCTCTTCAACGACTTCCACCGCCGCTTCTCCGAGATACTGGAAAGGAAATTACTGGAAATGCAGGCCGCGGGGAAATGCAAGGACCTCGACGCGAGGATCGCCTCCCAGCTCCTGGTGACCCTCATCGGGTTCACCGTCTACGGCAGGCAGGCGGGGTTCATATCCGGCTCTCCGGAGGAAGTGGTGGAGAACCTCGCCCTCCTCATCTTCCGGGCCCTGAACTTCTAAATCCCCTGAACCGGCCGCCTCGCCCGAAGGCATAGGGCCGCATTCCGCCCCCGCCCGGGAGCCCGGTGCCTTCACCGCCCTCCTTCACGCTCTCCGTCAGCCACCCTTTTCCCTGGATAAAAATTCTACGCCGGCGAGGAGTGTCGATCATGCTCCGGCCTTCCACCAGCCTCCCTTTTGCCGCTGGGGGAGAAAACCCTTTGTCCGCCCCGACGGCGCCAGCCCTCTGTCCCGGAGTAAAGAGACGGTCTTCGTCAGGTCCTGGGTTTTTCCCGGTGGGTGAAGGCAAGGCGGGGCGGTCCTCAAAGGTCCAGGAGGTCGACGTACCAGCTCCCTTCCTCCCGCCGCAGCGGCACGCGCAGGGCCTCTCCCTCACCGAGGTCCATCCTGTTCCCCTCCCGGTCCAGGAAGACGCCCCACACGTGCACCACAGCGCGGTCCCCCTCCACATCGACCTGGAACACCGGCTCCTCGACTCCCCCGTAGGGGACGTCCTCAGTGAAACCGGCGAGAAGGACCGCTCCAAGGGTCTCGTCGTCGGCTTCCGGCATCTCCGCCCTGGCCACCTCCAGGAAAGATGGCGCCACCAGGCGCAGGAAGGCCTCGCCATCTCCCCGCATGGCCGCCCGCAGCGCCTCCTCGGCCACCCTCTCCTCCTCGCTCCGGGCCGGGGAGGCGGGCTTTCCGCAGCCGGCCGCCGTCACCGCCGCCAGGGTAAGGACTACCGCCAGAACGGCTGTCCACGCCGGAGCCTTCAAGCCGCGCATCCTCTCCCCATCCCCGCCCGGCTCATCCACACCGTCTGCTCGGAGACCTTTTTCCACCTGCCTCCCTCGCGGCGCAGGAAATACCTGATGCCCGCCCCGGTCATGGGCCCGTAGAGGGAACCGACCTCCACCACCGCCTCCCCCTTCTCCGGGTCGTACTCCATGACCGTCACCGAATGCTCCCCGTAGGTCCAGGTGTTGCGCTCTCCTTCGTGAGTGCCCACCAGCCGGCGGTATTCCTCCAGGTCTATCTCGGAGAGCACCCCTCCCTCCCATTTCCATATGCGCTGGGCCAAGGCCTCCACGGAGATGTCCCCCGTGCCGCTCGATCTCCGCATCCACACGGCGACGAAATTGCGTTCCCCCTCACGGGGCACGAGTATCTCCCGGACGGTAAATTCTGCCAGCTCGGCCTCTTCCTTCTCCACGCCTCCCCCGCCCCCGCAGCCGGGGGTCAGCAGGATTGCCGCCAGCAAAGCGAACGATAAACAGAGCGTCATTCGAAGAACCTTGACCATAGGCTGATTATAAACCCTCGCAGGGACAGCGGTGCAAAATCATCCTGTGCCCTTCTCGCAATCCCGTAGGCCACCAGAAGGAATGGATCATCCTCCGCACCCTTGCGGCAGCTCCCGTTCGTGTCCTCGAGGGATGATGAGCGCACGGTCGTCGATTCCCGGGATCGCTCGGGATGAGGGTTTCTTTTCCGCGTCTCGTGGCGGCGTGCATGGTCATGCCGCAACGGGAACAGGTTCCGGGGGGCCTTCACCGGGAAAACCGCGGGGGAGCGGACGGCCTTAAACCTAAACGATGACGCCCTTGTGCATTAGCTGATATCGGAGCCCCTCAATATGAACGGGACCGGTTTTGCCCCAACCGCGTTACGGCCCCGAAGAAGAGGGAGGGGGGATGGTCCGCACTGGCCTCCCCCCTCCTGCGACGCCGATCCTCCCGGGCTCCCCCGGCAACCTCTGAAACGCCCTTCGCCGGCTTCGCTGCGCCCGTCCCTCCACAAAGTGGAGCGCCGCCGCCTCACACGTCGCTCAGGCGCCCGCTCAGGTACTCGTCGTAAGCCGCCAGGTCCAGCAGTCCGTGCCCGGAGAAGTTGAAGAAGATGCACTTGGACTCGCCGCTCTCCCGGCACCTTACCGCCTCGTCGATGACCGCTTTGATGGCGTGAGACGTCTCGGGGGCGGGGATGATCCCCTCGGTGCGGGCGAAGGTGACCGCAGCCTCGAAGACCTCCACCTGGTGGTAGGCCCGGGCTTCCATGACCCCTTCCTTCACCAGCAGGCTGATGATCGGGGCGTCACCGTGGTACCTCAGCCCTCCGGCATGGGACGGCGGGGGGACGAACTCATGGCCCAGGGTATACATGAGCAGAAGGGGCGTCATCTCCGCCGTGTCCCCGAAGTCGTACTCGAAGCGGCCGCCGGTGAGGGTGGGGCAGGAGGTTGGCTCCACGGCAATGAGCCGGATGTCCTTCCCCTGCAGGCGGTCCACCACGAAGGGGAGGGCCGTCCCCCCGAAGTTGGAGCCGCCGCCCACGCAGCCGATGACCATGTCCGGGTAATCGCCCACCAGCTCGAAGGCCTTCTTGGCCTCCAGGCCGATGACCGTCTGGTGGAGCAGCACGTGGTTGAGCACGCTTCCCAGGCTGTACTTCACGTCGCCGCCCTGCACGGCCAGCTCGATGGCCTCGGAAATGGCGATTCCCAGGCTTCCCGGGGTGTCGGGCGACTTTTCCAGCACTTTCCTGCCCGTCTCCGTCATCTCGCTGGGGCTGGGCTGCACCTTGGCCCCCCAGGTCTCCATGAGCACCCGCCGGTAGGGCTTCTGCTGGTAGCTGGAGCGGACCATGAAGACCTGCAGCTCCAGGCCGAAGAAGCTGCAGCCCATGGCCAGGGCGCTCCCCCACTGCCCGG